>JAKANU010000414.1 GCA_021812315.1 Pseudomonadota bacterium | reverse complement strand
GAGGCGCCCGTCGCACCCGCCGCGGTGATGCCGAACGTGGCCCGGGCGGCGGTGTCGGCAGCGGCGGCGGCGGCGACCGTGGCCGCGATGGCGGCGGTCCCCCAGGTGCTCGATCACCACCGGCGGTCGGTTCGGAAACTGCGCGACGAGATCCAGCCTGCCGCCCATGCTCTCCACGTAGTGCCGCAAGGTGGACAGCAGCATGTCGCTGCGCTTTTCAAGCCGGGAGATGGTGTCCTGCCCGACTCCGAGCGCCTCGGCCAGTTGCTCCTGCGTCCTCTCGGCTGCCAGGCGCAGGTCTTTGAGCGTGGCCAGTTCCATGGCGCGCGCTTCGATCCGCTGCTGGCGAGTCTTGGGCAGCGCGGCCATCACATCATCGAGTTTTCTTGCCATCATCGGACTCCTTGCTCTTTCGCTTCACGGTAGCCAGATGTTCGTCGAAACGTTCATCGGCCACCTTGATCAGGTATTTGTAGAACCGTCGCTGATCCGCGCCCGCTTTGTCGCCACCGACCAGCAGGATCGCCTGGCGCTTGGGATCGAAGGCGAAGGCCACCCGCCACACCTCGCCCTGCCAGGAGAACCGCAACTCCTTCATGTTGGCGTGCCGGGAACCCTTGAGGGTATCCACCGTCGGGCGCCCCAGGTTGGGGCCGAACTCTGCCAGCAGTCGGGCGTGCGCCAGTAACTCGTCCTGCAAGCCCTCTGCCAGATCGGCGAACTCCGCGTCAAAGGCGTCGTGGAAGAGGACGGTCCAATTCATGGGCAGATTATGTATTCAATACCATATGTCGTCAAGGCCATTGTTCGACTGTGCTTTTGTGAGCGTGATGGAATCTGGGATCATACTGGTCATGCTCGAAGATGCTCCGCCATCCGTTGCCGCAACGCAGCGCCCTATACGCTGCGCCATCTATGCGCGCGTCTCAGTCGCGGATTCCGAACGGCGCGAGCTGACCTCGATCGCCGCGCAGGTCGAGGCCTGTGAGCAGTTCATCATCAGTCGGCGTGGCATGGGCTGGATCGCCGCTGGCCCAGCCTACATCGACGAGGGGGTGAGTGCTGCTACTCTGCAGCGACCGGGATTGCGGGCGCTCCTCGCCGATATCCGTCAGGACAAGATTGACGTGGTGCTCGTGCATCGGCTCGATCGTCTCAGCCGCAGCCTGTTCGATCTGGCCGATCTGCTGCCGCTGTTTGCCGTACAGGGCATCGAACTGGTCAGCGTCACACAGCCCATCGACACCCACACGCCCAACGGCCGCCTGTCGCTGAATCTCCTGACCAGCTTTGCCGAGTTCGAGCGGGAGATCGCCGGCGAGCGCACGAGCGACAAATTGGCCGCAACACGACGGCAAGGGCGCTGGCAGGGTAACGGCACACCTCTGGGATACAAGGTCGATCACCAGGATCGTCTGGTCGTATTGCCACCCGAGGCCGAGTTGGTGCGTGATCTCTTTCGCCACTATCTCGCCTTCGACACCATGACCGAGATGATGGCCTGGATCGCCCGGCACGGGATCACGACCAAGCGCTGGGTTACGCGCGACGGCAAGCGTCGTGGCGGTCGGCCGATGGATCGCACTACGGTGTATCGCATCCTCAACAACCGAATGTACATCGGCGAGGCATACTTTCACGGCGAGTGGCATGCCGGAATCTACCCACCGATCGTCGATCTCGACCTGTGGCGCTCTGTGCAAGAAAAGCTCGCCAAGCGTGCCCGGCGTAAGGGTGTACCCAATGAAGGGCGCAACCCCCTGGAGTTTCCACTGCTGGGCAAACTCTTTTGGCACGCCGGCGGCGCTTACACCGCTTTCAAATCCAATGATCGTGGCGGCAAGCGCTATCGTTACTACGTGGCACCGCTTGCCGCCAGGCAAGGGATTCCCGGTGACGAGTCGCTCAACCTGCCCACCGATGACATTCATCGGATCGTGGCAGGTCACCTGCGCGAGCAGTTCAAAGCACCGGAACCTTGGCTGTCAGGGCTGCTCGAACTTGCGTCCGAGCACGACGAAGCGGACATACGCCAAGCTCTCCTCGCACTCGATGCCGCATGGAACCTATTCACCGAATGGACGCAGGCCGACACACTCTTTCGCCTGATCTCGCGGGTCACCGTCTATCCGGATCGAGCCGGAATCCGGATCGACCTGCCTGCCCTCGCGCAGTTGATCAATGGGATTGCGCAGGACAGGCAGTGCGCCAAGGGAAAAACCCGTCCCAAACGAACCTGAGTGGCGGCATTTCATATTCCAGTTCCATGCAGGGCAGCAGTTGCCAGCTACAACCGACCGCCCCGAAACCCGCATGGTTACGAGGGGTGGCCTCGCGCACGCTCGCGAGGCAACCAGATAAAAACGGAGAACAGAGAGGCCAGGGGGGCCCAAAAACGCCGCTACGGAGGGGGTGACGCTCGCGAGGCAAACTCGCGAAGGCGCGCCAGGACTGGCGCTTCAGGCGGGCGTAAAAAAGCCCGAAACGGGTTCGGGCTTTTGGAATTGGTGGTGGAGCACGGAACCGAACCCGCGTCCGCTTTCAGAGACAGATAGTAACAGGTGGGTCTTGAGGGCACGGATTCGACCATTTGGCCGAGTCTGT
>JAKANU010000413.1 GCA_021812315.1 Pseudomonadota bacterium | reverse complement strand
AGTACCAACGGGGCTATCGCAGCGTGCGGCCGCAAGCGGCCTGAGGCGACGACAGCCGATTCAATCACCCAACTTCACGAAAGGATATGGAGCACCTTTGTAGGCGATGAGGCAGCAAGACGCAGCGTGATGTGAACCGGTCGGACCGGGGCAAGCCAAACCTGTATGGCTGGTCGGACTTCAACAGTCCGCCGTAGGAGATGAGGCGCTTGTCCGCGAATGACATCGGGGCCCGCGGCAACCTTGGGCAACCAGGCAAACCGCAATCAAGGCCGGATATAAGGCAGCAGCCGACTTCTTCACAACACAACGCAAACGGCTCTTGATCGCCGGGAGGCATCCATATAAGATCGCCATGAACACCCCCGAATCGGATCGGCAGAACACAACCGCCCCATGGAACAAGGGCAAAGTCGTAGGACAGAAGGCCCCGCTGAAACTGAAGGACATCTGGGCCATCCGGGTCCGTCTGCAAATGGAGAACCGCACGCGCGAGCTGGCCTTGTTCAATCTGGGCTTGGACAGCAAGCTTCGCGGCTGTGATCTCGTCGCCCTACGCGTCCGCGATGTCTGCCATGGTGATGCCGTGGCCAGTCGGGCGATCGTGATCCAGCACAAGACTGGCAACCCTGTGCAGTTCGAGATCACCGCGGCGACGCGCGAAGCCGTCGCAGCCTGGATCAAAATGGCTGGGCTGCGGAGTGACGACTACCTCTTCCCAAGCCGCATGCGCGCATCCCCGCATCTCGGTACTCGGCAATACGCCCGCATCGTTCACGGCTGGGTCGAGGAAATTGGCCTTGATGGTCACGCCTATGGCACGCACTCGATGCGGCGGACCAAGCCGACGCTGATCTATCGCAAGACCAAGAATCTTCGCGCTGTTCAATTGCTGCTGGGACACACCAAGCTGGAAAGCACGGTCCGCTACCTGGGGATCGAGGTAGAAGATGCGCTCGACATCGCCGAGCAGATGGAGATTTGACGGCAGCGCCACCCGGCTCCGGTGAAGGCCAGAGTCGGCCACAACCAGCCCATCGCTTGCTCCCCAAAGCCGTCCTTCGAGTGACCGTTCAACTCTGGAACCCGCCGGACGGCCTACGGGCGCTGGCCGGCCTGACCGGTCGGTCGCGCGAACAACCATCGATTGCCAAATGGCCGCAATGCGGAGATCGGCTCAATTCTCAATCCAGTTATGCCCCGCCGCGTCCAAGTCACTTCGTACGTGATCGATGGAGCACGAATTCCCTGGATCATCACACCGCCACTGCTCCAAAGCGACGAGGCTTGCGGGCAGTCTTGAACATGCGTCTGTGTGGTGTCTGTTCGGCACAGATGACCGCTCGGGTTATCCCCCATCCTTATCATTCGTTGATTCGTTAGACTATCCGCATGAACTCGCGAGAACTCAAGAATCACCTCTACGAACAAGTGGCCCGCATCGGCCGGGCCGCGTCCAGCCCCAAGCGGCTAGAGCTGCTCGAAATCCTCGCACAGGGCGAGAAAGCCGTGGAGATGCTGGCGCGGGAAGCTGCCATTGACATCAAACTGGCCAGCGCCCACCTGCGCGTGCTCAAAGCCGCGCATCTCGTCGCCGTGCGGCAAGAGGGCAAGAGTCGGATCTACCGCTTGAGCGGTGTGGATGTCTCAGCGCTGTGGGTAGCCCTGCGCAGCGTGGCTGAAGCCCATGTGGTCGACCTCCAGATGGTCATGCAGCGGTTGTTCGCAGGACCTGAGCGCCTCACCCTGGAAAGCAGCCAGACCTTGCTCGACAAAGTGCGCTCTGGAAACGCGGTGCTGATCGACGTGCGCCCCGAGGCTGAATACCACACCGCGCATCTGCCCGAGGCGCGCTCGCTGCCGCTGTCAGAACTGGAATCGCGGCTGTGCGAACTGCCGCACGACAAGGACATCGTCGCCTACTGCCGCGGCCCGTTCTGCGTTATGGCAGACGCCGCGGTGACACTGCTGGTTCAGCGCGGATTCCGTGCCAGCAAGATCGCCGATGGCGTGCCCGAATGGCAGGCTACCGGTCTGCCGCTGCATTCGCTCGACGTCTGATTTCACGACAACCGACATGCTAGAAAAGCCGCAATGCAAACAATCCTGTTCATCCTCAACGATCCGCCCTATGGCGACGAACGCAGCTACAACGCCCTGCGCCTGGCAGTGACCCTTGCCATGCAGCCGGAGCGGCAGGTGCGCCTGTTTCTGATGGCCGACGGGGTGGCCTGCGCCAAGAGCGGGCAGAAGGTGCCTGCGGGTTACTACAACATCGAGACCATGCTGGGCAAAGTTGTGCAGCGCGGCGAGGTGGCGTTGTGCGGTACCTGCATGGACGCGCGCGGCCTGCGTGACGCGGAGGTGATCGAAGGCTGTCGACGTTCCACCATGGTGGAACTGGCGCAATGGACGGCCCAGGCCGACAAGATTCTTGTGTTCTAACAACTGACAACGAGGAGTTCCCCATGTTCTTCAAACAACTGGCGACGCGCGACGCGAGCCTGTCTTATTTTTTCGGCTGCGGTGGGTTGGGCAAGGCCGTTGCGGTCGATGTGGTCGAAGGCGATGAGACGTGGTTCATCCAGGAGGCGGCCAAGGCGCA
>JAKANU010000073.1 GCA_021812315.1 Pseudomonadota bacterium | reverse complement strand
ATTGCCTCGGACATTTTGGCGCGAGCCGTGTAGTCCTGATAGGCGGGCAAGGCCACGGCGGCCAGAATACCGATGATCGCCACGACGATCATCAACTCGATAAGGGTAAAGCCCTGTTGCGCAAAACGTTTCATGAATAGCTCCTTTGCTTAACGTAACAACAAAATCCAACGACTGGACGATAGCAAATAGCAGATTTTGTGCCAGATTCAACCTACCGTTTACCTGTCGCGTGCCAAAGGGGAAATTACGAGATCCAAAAAATAGTTACAAATCCTGCCGCCAGGTAACAGAAAAGTGACAATTTTGTTAGCCAAAAATTGTCACTTGATGCAAACCGACCGGACCATTTTCAGGTCGGTGAGGCCCGCCATGACCTTCTCCATGCCGTCCATCTTCAAGGTGCGCATGCCGCCTTCAACCGATGCGGCAAAGATTTCGGCGACGCGTGCGCGTTCCTGGATCAGCTTCTTGATGTCGTCGGTTGCGATCAGGAGTTCATGCAGACCCAGGCGACCCTTGTAGCCGGTTTGGTTGCATTTTGGGCAACCGACGTGGCGATACAGGTGCAACTGACCGTCCTGGTCGTAAGTTTTGTGCCATAGCTCAATCAGCTTGCTCATTTCGCCCGCGTAGTCAGCTTTCCAGGCTGCCGAGTGTCGCAACTCATCGGCATATTCAGCGGCGAAAAGACGCAGTTCTTCGGCGTCGGGCACATACGACTCCTTGCAGTCGCACAATTTGCGGGCCAGGCGCTGGGCCAATATCCCCAGCAGAGCGTCGGCGAAATTGAACGGATCCATGCCCATGTCAAGCAGTCGTGTGATGGACTCCGGTGCCGAGTTGGTGTGCAGCGTGGAAAACACCAGGTGGCCGGTGAGCGACGCCTCAATGCCCATGGCCACGGTTTCCTTGTCGCGCGACTCGCCAACCATGATGATGTCGGGGTCGGCGCGCAGGAACGCGCGCATGACCAGCGCAAAGTCGATGCCCGCCTTGCGGTTGATCTGGACCTGGCGCAAGCCCCTCTGCGTGATTTCGACCGGGTCCTCGGCGGTCCAGATCTTGGTGTCTGGCGTGTTCAGGTGTTTGAGTACCGAGTGCAGTGTCGTCGTCTTGCCCGAGCCGGTAGGACCGCAAACGTAAAACAGGCCGTACGGCCTCTCGATGGTCCGGATGACGCGCTCCTTGTTGTGCGCTGACAGGCCGAGGCTGTCGAGCGGGATCGGCTCGCCGGCAGCCAGAATGCGCATGACGACGTCCTCCACGCCACCCGCCGACGGGATGGTGGCGACCCGCAGTTCGATGTCAAGCGGGCCGTACTTCTTGAACTTGATCTTGCCGTCCTGCGGCTTTCGGCGTTCGGAAATGTCGAGGTCACACATGATCTTCAGGCGCGTTACCATAGCCTGTCGGAAATGCGCTGGCACCTCAACGTAGGGCGTCAGCAAGCCATCAATGCGAAACCGGATGCCGGTCTTCTGTTTGCCCGGCATTGGCTCAATGTGGATGTCTGACGCCTTTTGCAGGGACGCATCAATGATCACCTTGTTGACGAACTTCACCAATTCATTGTCAGCAGCAGCAGATTCCAGCGAGTCGTCGTTGCTGCCATCGTCAATGGCGCCGCCGTCCATGTCCGCCAGCAACTCATCAATGGTGCCGCCTTCGGCGCCAGCGCCGAAAATCTGCGCCAGCGTTTCGGCAAACTCGGTCTGGGTCGTGACACGGTACGAGAAGCGGTTGATACGCGGGAAAATCTGCGGCACGACCCGCGAGTTTCGGGTGGCCTCGGGGTCCAGGCACATGATGACCAGACCGTCTGGCGACTCCTCCAGAGGGATCCAGCCCTGTTCTTCAATGAACTCGCGCTTGAGCTGTCCATGCAGCAGTTCCGAGCGGATCCGACCGCTGCTGAAGGCTTCATAGGAAACGCCAAAAAATTTGGCTAGCGAGGGGCCGATTTGTGCCGGGCGAACTTTGTACTCGGCCATGAGCACCTGCTCGACCTGCTTGCCGTCGTTGCGGGCGGTTTGAAAACACCTGGCAAGCTCGTCCGAGGTCATGACGCCATCGGCAACCAGACCATCGTACTTGGTGGCCTTGCTGCGCCGGCTCTCTGCCGCTTTCCTGACCCGCTGGCGAATCGCAATGGCCAGTGTCTTGCACAGTTGCGAAACTCCCTCGACCTCCAGTTCGCTGAAGGACTGATCGTTCTTGCTGTTGATCATCTGCAGCACACCGTGCAGAGTGTCACCCTCCAGAATCGGCGCCACGAGCATCTGGCGTGTGCGGTAGCCCGAGCGCTTGTCGACTTCCTTGAGAAAAGTCAGCGCCGGATGGATCCTCTTGAGCGCCGCGTCATCGTATACGTCGGTCAGGTTGACCAACTGCTTGCTGACGGCCACGTAACCGGCAATACTTTGCGGCGTGATCGGTAATTTTAGTTCCCGGCTGCTCTGCAAGCCGGTCTTGACCTTGGAGACGATGGCGCTCTGATCTTCGTTGACCACGTAGAGCGTGAGGCGATCGGCATTGAACAAATTGCAGATGTCGTCGCTGGCTTCGAGCATGATTTGCTCGAGGTCTTCGGTTTCGTGAATCCTGGCTGTGACCTTTTGCAACTGCCGGTAAAACAGCGCGGCAAATGTGACGTCACGCTTTTCAGACGGCAACTTCTGGGATTCGAAGAACGCTTTGTCCGAATCCTTGTCAAACATTGACGACCTGATCACTGCACTCATAGCGCAAACTCCCGGATTGCCTGCTGCCAGCCGATGCCGTGCGCGACTTGAATCAGGTCTGGATAAATTGCATCTGGGTGCCCGCCAACTCGATCAGATCACCGTTCTTCAGCGACAGCGGCTCGGCTCCGATTGGCGTGCCGTTGAGCGCCGGATTGCCCGCACCCTCGACATGATGAACGACGAAGCCGCGCTGGCGGCGTGTGATGGCCGCAACCGCAACGCCCGGCTTGCCAATCGTCGTCACTACCTTGGTCAGCGGCACTTCGCGGCCCGCAGCCGCGCCTGACAAAACCTTGATGGAGGCCTGAATCGAGTCGGGTGAACCAGTCAGGCCGCCAAAGGTTGAGGGGCTCGGCGGTGCCACGGGCGCCACCAAGGGTGCCGCGCTGGCGGTCCCCGGCTTGAAGATCATGGTCTTCTCAAAGCCATCACTGGCCGCGGCATCGCCGACAAACTTGATCTTGTATTTGCCGACCTCGATCGAGTCCCCGTTTTGCAGCAATTGCCTCTTGATCGACTTGCCGTTGACATACGTACCATTGGTGCTGTTGAGGTCTTGCAAATAGACATCGCTGCCCGTCATCTGAACCATGGCGTGCTCGCCGCTGACCGCAAGATTGTCGATCACGATGTCGTTGTAGGGGCGTCGCCCAAGGGTGGTCCGGTCCTTGGTGATCTGGACCTCCTTGATGACTACTCCGTCGATCGACACAATCATTTTTGGCATGACCGACTCCTGTTTCTGAATCCAGTGACAAATGATCTCATAAACTTGCTATTTCCCCAACCATCTGGATATTAACCCGCGCTTGCCCGCCGTGCCTGCAGCCTGGGTCAGCAACACCGAAATGTTATCGCGCCCCCCGTTTTCGTTGGCTCTTGTGATCAATTGACCGGCCAGGGTAGGCAAGGGTGCCCGGTTCAGCAAGACCGCCTCAATCTCAGCATCGCGCAGCATGTCAGAGAGACCGTCCGAACACATCAGGTAGAGATCTCCAGGTTCAATTTGGTGTTCGTTGAGCTCGAGCAGGACCTCGTTTTCGACCCCCAATGCGCGTGTAACCAGGTTCTTGATCGGGGAAGTGGCGGCCTGCTCGGGCGTGAGGAATCCCGCGTCAATGTGTTCTTGCAGGAGCGAGTGGTCTTTTGTGATCTGAGCCAGCTTGCCACCACGCAATCGGTAGCAGCGTGAGTCTCCGATATGGCCCAACAAAAGTTTGCCATCCTGAAATACGGCAACGACCAGGGTCGTTCCCATCCCCGCGTATTGTGAGTTGCCATGCGCAGCATTAAAGATGGCGCGGTTGGCGTTGTCAACGCAAATTTCCAGGGCACGCCGGGTTTCGCCGAGGTTGATCTGGGCCAGCGGATCCGTCAACCAGCGCGCCATCTCCGCTTTGATGAACGCCGTGGCCATACCGCTGGCGATCTCGCCGGCGTTGTAGCCCCCCATGCCATCGGCCAGCACTCCCAGCCCGGCAGCCTCGTCAAAGCTTACCGAGTCTTCGTTGTTGTCGCGGGAACGGCCCGGATCGGTCTGCGCGCAGAAGGTGTAATTCATGATGGTCTGGACGAGTATTCCGGAGCGAGTCCATGGGTGACCAATAATACCGCCCCGGTACCGGACTGCGCTGAAAATTCAATAAACCCTCACTTTGACACGTACGTCGAATTCACCGCACCGACTTCTGCGGCTCTTTTGGACCGTTTTGCAGCGCACGGGCTAGGCCAACCACCAGAGCGGCACCGGCCAGGGCTGCAGCGTAATGCAACCACGGATACGGTGCGACGATTTCCTTGAGCGCGACGTCGCCGATGATTGTCTCGCCGCCCACCCATCCAATAAGCGCCGCCCCGAGCGTGACGATGATGGGGAAGCGCTCCATGAGCCTGATCATCAAGGTGCTACCGAAGATCACGAGCGGTATGCTGATCAGCAAGCCCAATATGAGCAGGACCATGTCGCCACGCGCGGCCGCAGCCACCGCGATGACGTTGTCCAGACTCATCACCAGATCGGCAATCAGGATGGTGCGCACCGCGGCCATCAGGCTGCCGTGTTCCTTGGCGTGATCCTTGGCCTCCTCCTCGTCACCGAGCAATTGCACTCCTATCCACAGCAGCAGCAGGCCGCCGACAATTTGCAGGAACGACATTGCCAACAGCTTGGCCGCCACCACGGTCAGCACGATGCGTAACACAACCGCCGCTCCGGAACCCCAAAATACCGCCTTGTATTGCTGGTTGGCCGGCAGGGACCGGGCCGCCAGGGCAATCACCACGGCGTTGTCACCGGAGAGGATGATATTGATCCAGATGATCTTGACCAGACCGATCCAGAAGTCGGTGCTTTGCAGATATTCCACGAGCACTTCCCAGCATTGCTAACCCGAAGGCACCCGCGCTGAGCAACCTGCCAGAGGGTCGGCAGTCGTGCGGCGGTGCAGATGCCGGCCAGCCCGCGCGTATGCGGGTCGCATGGCTTAAAGCAGAGCCTTCAGCAGTTTGCCCATCTCCGAAGGATTGCGCGTTACCTTGAAGCCGCATTCTTCCATGACCGCGAGTTTGGCCTCGGCGGTATCCGCGCCACCGGAGATCAGGGCGCCGGCGTGTCCCATGCGCTTGCCTGCGGGGGCCGTGACGCCAGCAATGAAGCCAACGATGGGCTTCTTCATGTTCGCCTTGCACCAGCGTGCGGCGTCGGCTTCGTCGGGGCCACCGATCTCGCCGATCATGATGACGGCGTCGGTGTCCGGATCCTCGTTGAAGGCGCGCATGATGTCGATATGCTTGAGGCCGTTGATCGGGTCGCCGCCAATGCCGACCGCGCTGGACTGACCCAAGCCAATTTCCGTGAGTTGGGCAACGGCTTCGTAGGTCAGTGTTCCCGAGCGGCTGACGACGCCAATGCGGCCCTTGCGATGGATGTGACCGGGCATGATGCCGATCTTGATTTCATCGGGTGTGATCAGGCCCGGGCAATTCGGGCCCAGCAGGAGAGTCTTCTTGCCGCCAGCGAGTTCCTTGGCGCGCATTTTGTTGCACACTTCGAGCATGTCACGCACCGGAATGCCCTCAGTGATGCAGATCGCCAGATCCAGGTTGGCCTCGACCGCCTCCCAAATCGCAGCGGCCGCACCGGCCGGGGGCACGTAGATGACCGATACGGTGGCGCCGGTTTGCTCGGCTGCGTCTTTGACGGAGGCGTAAATCGGAATATTGAAAATCGATTCACCGGCTTTCTTGGGATTGACGCCAGCGACAAAGCAATGCTTGCCGTTGGCGTATTCCTGGCATTTTTCGGTGTGGAACTGACCGGTCTTGCCGGTGATGCCTTGGGTAATGACTTTGGTATCTTTGTTGATCAGGATGGACATGTTCTTCTTCCTCAAGCAGTTTTCACAGCCGCGACAACGCTTTGGGCGGCGTCGGCCATTGTGTCGGCGCTGATGATTGGCAAACCCGACTCGGCCAGCAACTTCTTGCCAAGCTCTTCATTGGTGCCTTTCATACGCACGACCAGCGGCACAGTCAGGTTGGTCGCCCGGCACGCGGTGATGATGCCGGTGGCGATCGTGTCGCATTGCATGATGCCGCCAAAAATGTTCACCAAAATGGCCTTGACCTTCTTGTTCTTGAGCATGATCTTGAACGCTTCGGTCACTTTCTCAGGCGTGGCGCCGCCGCCAACGTCCAGGAAGTTCGCGGGCTCGGCACCGAACAGCTTGATCGTATCCATGGTGGCCATGGCCAGCCCGGCACCGTTGACCAGGCAGCCAATGTTGCCATCCAGGCTGATGTAGGCCAGGTCGTACTTGCCCGCCTCAACTTCTGCCGGATCTTCTTCGTCGAGGTCGCGGTAGGCAACAATTTCAGGGTGGCGAAACAACGCGTTGGAGTCAAAGTTGAACTTCGCGTCGAGCGCCTTGATATTGCCATTGCCCTCAAGTATCAGCGGATTGACCTCAACCAGCGTGGCGTCGGTGTCCATGTAGACTTTGTAGAGCTTTTTCATCACGTCCATGCATTGTGCGGTCGAGCCGGCGGGTACGCCGATGCCATCGGCCAGCTTTCTGGCCTGCTCATCGGTCAGACCCGCGGCGGGATCGACAAACACCTTGATGATCTTCTCCGGGGTGGCGTGGGCCACTTCTTCGATATTCATTCCGCCCTCGGAAGAGGCCATCAGCGCGACGCGCTGGCTGGCGCGGTCGGTGACAGCCGAGACGTAGTATTCCTTCTTGATGTCAGCGCCGTCTTCGATCAGCAAGCGGCGGACCTTCTGGCCTTGCGGGCCCGTCTGGTGCGTGACCAACTGCATGCCCAGGATTTCACCTGCCAGTACCCTGACTTCATCGATCGACCGTGCCAGCTTGACGCCGCCGCCTTTACCGCGCCCGCCCGCATGAATCTGCGCCTTGACAACCCACACCGGGCCGCCGAGTTTTTGTGCGGCTTCGACCGCTTCTTGAACGGTGAACGCTGCGATGCCGCGTGGCACCGGTACACCAAATTGGCGCAAGATGTCCTTGCCCTGGTATTCGTGAATCTTCATGAAATTGCTCTCAGGAGTGAATAGGGATTGCCTGGTCGCAAGAGGGGAACGCTTTTCGGCCAGTGCTGCACAATGCAAGCTTGAACTGTATCATGCTGCATTGCATCAATTGGTTGACTCGCGGCCTGCGTTTGATTCAACCCTGATCGGAAGTCTGCTCATGCACAAGGTATTCATTGACGGCGAAGCCGGCACCACCGGCCTTCAAATACGCGAGCGGCTGCAGTCGATGCCTGACATCGAGTTGCTCAGCATTGCGCCTGAACTGCGCAAAGTCCCCAGCGCGAAACGCGATTTGATGGCGCGTGCTGATCTGGTGATCCTCTGTCTGCACGATTCCGATGCTATTGAATCAGTAGCGATAATCGACCAAATGGCGAGCGTTAGTGGCCTGGTTGGCCCCAAGATCATCGATGCATCGAGCGCGCATCGTTGTGCGCCTGGTTGGGTGTACGGGTTTGCCGAGCTCGTTGCGGGGCACGCCCAGGTGGTGGCGGGGTCCCGAAGGGTTGCCAACCCGGGATGCTACGCGACCGGCGCGATCGCCCTGATTCGCCCGCTGGTCGACGCCGGGCTCATGCCAAGAGATTTTCCGCTGGCGTTGCCCGCGGTCAGTGGCTATTCGGGCGGTGGGCGCAGCATGATCGAGGCTCATGAAAAGAAGCAGGCGCCGGCTTTTGAGTTGTACGCGCTGGATTTGAAGCACAAGCATTTGCCGGAGATCATGCGCTATGGCGGATTGACGCGGCGCCCGGTCTTCGTTCCATCGGTGGGCAATTTCAGACAAGGCATGCTGGTGCAGTTGCCGCTGCATTTGGACTTGCTGCCAGGGCGACCCTGCGCCCGAGATTTACATGATGTACTGGAGCAGCACTATGCTGGCAGCGAGTGGGTCAGTGTGCGTCGACCGATGGTCGAGAGCAAGCTTGATGCGCAGGCTCTGGTTGATACCAACAAGATGGAATTGCGCGTATTCGCCAACGATGCCGCGAAGGATGGCTTCAGTCATGCCGTGCTGGTAGCACGGCTGGACAACTTGGGTAAAGGGGCGGGCGGTGCCGCGGTCCAGAATCTCAGCTTGATGTTGGGACTTTGATGATGCGTCGGATGATTTCTGTGCCAAATCCGCGTGCCGACAAGAACCGGATTTGCCGGGCTGCCTCCTTCAGGTCGTCGGGCTGAGTTCCGAACTTCTGATCCCATAGCGCGCGCGCTCTCTCCTGTTCCGTACCCTGAAGGTTCGCCAAGGCGGACGAAATGGCCTCGTCGGGCAAGCCCTTGCCCAGCAGTTCCTGGCGGATGCGGGCGGTGCCCCGTTTGGCGGCGTTGCGGTACAGCACGGAATCGATCACGCGTTGTTCGCTGATCAAACCCTTGGCCTGCAGCTCGTCGAGCGCGCATGCCAGTGTCCCTGGCACGGTTTCGTAACGCTTGAGTTTACGCTCAAGTTCGCTGCGAGAGTGTTCCCGCGAGCCCAGAAGGCGCAGGGCTCGACCCTTGAGGGAAAGCGCGGCAAATGACATAGAGCGCTGAAGGTGCGGAGAACGTCTCTAGGCAAGACCCAAAGGACGATCGCCCCGGTCCACGATGAATTACAGCGCTGGCTCCGGCCTGGACTTTTTTGTTGAGGGCTTGTCCGCGGCTTGCGGTTCGCCTGCCTCGGCGACCAATGGAATTCCCAGTGAGGCTCGCACTTTGTTCTCTATCTCACGTGACAAGTCGGCGTTTTCGCGCAAGAACTCCCTGGCGTTATCACGGCCCTGGCCAATTTTTTCCCCGTTATAGGCGTACCAGGCACCCGATTTGTCAAGGATATTGGCATTCACGCCCATGTCGATAATTTCGCCGTGACGGCTGATACCTTCGCCGAACAGGATATCGAATTCAGCAGTCTTGAATGGCGGTGCAACTTTGTTTTTGACGACCTTGACCTTGGTTTCGTTGCCGATGGCGTCCTCGCCCTTCTTGATGGTGCCGATGCGGCGGATGTCGAGTCGAACCGAGGCGTAAAACTTGAGCGCGTTGCCGCCTGTGGTGGTCTCGGGCGAGCCGAACATGACACCGATCTTCATGCGGATCTGATTGATGAAGATCACCATGCAGTTGGTCTTCTTGATGTGGGCGGTGAGTTTGCGCAGGGCCTGACTCATCAGGCGCGCCTGCAAACCCGGTAAGGAATCGCCCATTTCCCCTTCAAGTTCGGCCTTCGGTGTCAGGGCGGCTACGGAATCGACCACGATCAGGTCAACCGCGCCTGAGCGCACCAGACTGTCAACGATTTCAAGAGCCTGCTCTCCCGTGTCGGGCTGGCTGATCAGCAAATCCTGCAGATTCACCCCGAGCTTTTGGGCATACTGGATGTCCAGCGCGTGCTCAGCATCGACAAACGCGCACTGCCCGCCGGTCTTTTGCATCTCGGCGATCACTTGCAAGGTCAGCGTCGTTTTGCCCGATGACTCCGGGCCGTAGATTTCGACGACCCGGCCGCGTGGCAATCCACCCACGCCCAAGGCGATGTCCAGCCCCAGCGAGCCAGTGGAGACAACCTGGATATCTTCGATGACTTCGCCCTCACCCAGGCGCATGATGGTGCCTTTACCAAACTGTTTTTCAATCTGGGCCAGCGCGACTTGCAGCGCCTTGGCCCGCTCGCTTGCCGCCGGATTAGAGTTTTTGACGGATGCATCCATAAATTTCTCCTGAAGTGAAGTGGGTCCTGGTTGAGGTCAAAGCGCAGTCTGGTATTAATAACAGGCTGGATGCTTGAACAGTAGTCTAGCGCAGGTTATTGAATTACACAATAGCCTTTTTTAGTCAATTTAGCTTACTATATGCTGCATGCAAACCAGCACTGTCAATGATGATTGGCGCCAGGCGCACCTGGGGTTTTGGTTGGGCCAGGCGTCGCAGCGCTTTGATGCCAGGGTGTTGTCGTTGATGGCGCGCGATGTGGAGGTTCCGCTGGCGCTTTCGAATCTGGCGGCACGCGGCCATCTAGGCGCCTCACATGTTCATCTGACGCGGCACTTGGCGGTGCATGGCTCGCGCCTGACAGATTTGGCACGCCGGGCGAGCATGAGCAAGCAGTCGATGGGAAAGTTGGTCGATCAATGCGAGGCCTGGGGTTTGGTGAGGCGCCGACCCGAGCCGTCGGACGCGCGCGCGCGGCGCATTGTCTTCACACCTGTGGGGCTGGCCTGGTTGCAGGCGTTCCGTCGCGCGGTGACGCAAACCCAGGCCGAGTTCCGCGCTGCCGTGGGGGTCGAGGTCGCTGCCGTGATTGAGCTCGGGTTGGAGGCCTACGTGGCCTGAGGCTCGGTTGCTCTCTTGTCCCCGGTGGGTGCACACCAGCCTGTCGCCCTAGAATTGCGCCAGCTGCGCGCCGCGCGGCCGTGCCTGGATCGAGTCTGAAATTGGAGCGCACATGCGAATTTTGATTGCTGAAGATGATCAGGTTTTGGCCGATGGATTGCTCCGGACCCTGCGCAGCTCCGGCGCTGCGGTCGATCACGTGGCCAGCGGTGCCGAGGCGGATGCGGCGTTGATGACGAATACCGAATTCGATTTGCTGATTCTCGACCTCGGGATGCCGCGGCTGCATGGACTTGAGGTTCTCAAACGGCTACGCGCCCGTGGTTCGTCCTTGCCGGTGCTGATACTGACTGCCGCCGACAGTGTCGAGGAGCGCGTCAAGGGACTGGATCACGGCGCTGACGATTACATGGCCAAGCCCTTCAGCCTGCAAGAACTTGAGGCACGCGTGCGCGCCTTGGGTCGACGCGGCATGGGCACGGCCAGCAGCATGATCAAGCATGGCCCTCTCATTTACGACCAGTCGGGTCGCGTGGCAACCATCGATGGCGTGATGATTGAGTTGTCGGCGCGCGAACTGGGTTTGCTCGAGGTGTTGCTGCAGCGGGCCGGCCGACTGGTCAGCAAGGACCAACTGGTCGAGCGCCTTTGCGAGTGGGGTGAAGAGGTCAGCAATAACGCCATCGAGGTCTATATCCACCGGCTGCGAAAGAAGATTGAGAAAGGCCCGATCCGCATCGC
>JAKANU010000412.1 GCA_021812315.1 Pseudomonadota bacterium | reverse complement strand
GGCCGTATCTGACCATCGCTCTGGGCTACTGGATCATGGCCACGGCCATGGGATTTCTCGGAAAGGCCATGGAACACTATTTCGCGCGCCGGCTCTACGGCGCTGGGAGGACGGCGCGATGACGTCGATGATCTCGATGCGTGGAGTCTGCAAGAACTTCGGCACGCAAGCCGCGCTCACGGATTTCAATCTCGAGGTGCAGCGCTCGGAAATCGTCACCCTCATCGGTCCGTCCGGTTCGGGCAAAACCACCGCCCTGCGCTGCATGAACTTGTTGGAAACCCACGATGCGGGGGAGGTCTACATCAAGGGCGCGCGCCTGGGGTACTTCGAGGACGCGACGGGGCGTCGTCAACGCGACTCCGAACGCAATATCGCCAGCGTGCTCAGTCCCTTGGCCATGGTCTTCCAGCAATTCAATCTCTGGCCGCACATGACCGCGCTGGAGAACGTGATGGCGCCGCTGGTGCTCGGGCGACGCATGGCGAAAGACAAGGCACGCGACATTGCCGCCAAGGCGTTGGAGCGCGTGGGTCTGAGCCATCGTGCCGGTCACCATCCTTCGCACCTCAGCGGTGGTCAGCAGCAGCGCGTGGGCATCGCCCGTGCGCTGGCCATCCAGCCCGAGGTCCTGCTGCTCGACGAGCCCACCTCGGCGCTGGACCCGGAATTGGCCGACGAGGTTCTTGAGATCATCCAGGCGCTGGCACGTGAGGGAATGACCATGGTCATGGTGACGCACGAGATGAGCTTTGCCGCCGACATCTCCTCGCGCGTGATCTTCATGGAAGCCGGAAAGATCATCGAGGCGGGGCCGCCGCGTGCGGTCTTTGAAACCCCGGCCTCCGAACGTCTGCGAAATTTCCTGGCGCCGTGGAGACGCCGTGGTCTTGCCGTGCATGCAGGCCGGGACAAAGCCGGGGAGGTGACGTGAGCACGCAAGCCGCAACCGATGGTGCCGCAGCTTGCGCCGCGTGCGACAACGGCACGCTGCTCGGCCTCAATCCCACGGTGGACCACCCCATTGCGCCGCATGGCATTCCAGAACCTGGCGTGACCTATGTCGTGCCGGCACGGCAGGGGCGCGCGCTGCGTGTGCGGCGGGGGCAGGTCGTTCGCATCATCAACCCGCATGGCACGCAGGTTGGCGATGCATGGGCGCTGAACGCCGATGATCTGGGCGAGTACCTGTCGATGCCGCATACCCGCGCCGCGACCGACCACCTGATTCCGCGCGTGGGCGACGTGCTGGTGAGCAACCGCCGACGCCCGATGTTGCGCTTTTCGGCAGACACCTCACCGGGCGTCCACGACACGCAGATGGCCGCCTGCGATCTCTACCGCTACCGCGGCCTCGGTGTCGTCGACTACCACGACAACTGCGCGGACAACTTCCGCATGGCGCTGCAGGCAGTGGGGCTGCGGGCACAGGACGTGCCTGCGCCGTTGAACCTGTGGATGAATATTCCTTTCCGGCCGGATGGCAGCGTGGCGTGGCTTGCGCCGGTGTCGAAGCCGGGCGACCACGTGGAGTTCATGGCGTGCATGAACCTGGTGGTAGTGCTGTCGGCCTGCCCGCAGGACATCATCGTCATCAACGCACGCAAGCCGGTCGAACTGCATGTCCAGGTACTCGCCGCCGACATTGGCGCAGCGCTCTCTGAAGAACAAGCGAGGTCAACATGAAGACGATACTGTTGCGCCGGGGCCGGGTGATGGACCCGGCGGCGGGGTTGGATCAAGTCGGGGACGTCCTGGTGCGGGACGGGCGCATCTCAGCGGTCGGGCCGGAGCTGTCGGATGCGCAGGCCGAGGTGATCGACTGCGCCGGCCGGCTTGTCCTGCCGGGCCTGATCGACACCCATGCACATGTCTACCAGCACGTGACGGGGCGCTTCGGCCTCAATCCCGATCTGTGCGGCGTGCACTCGGGCGTGACCACCCTCATCGACCAGGGCGGTGCGAGCTGCATGACCCTGCCCGGATTCCGCAACTACATCGCCCGGCCGTCCCAAACCAAGGTCTATGCGTTTCTTTCCGCCTACCTCGTCGGCGGGCTGGAGGGGCATTTCTATCCCGAGCTGTACCGGCCCGAATGCCAGGACGTGGACGCCACGGTGAAGGCGGCGCGGGCCAACGCCGATCTGGTCAAGGGCGTCAAGGCGCATGCCGAGCTCGGCGGCTTCGCGCGCTGGGGGGTGGATGTCATGCGTGCCTCGGCGCGCATCGCGGAGCAGGCCGACCTTCCGCTGTACATCCATTTCGGCCAACTCTGGCCCATGCCGCAACAGGCGACCCACAAGTTCGAGGCCGACACAATCCTGGCCCAGGTTCTGGATCTGCTCAAGCCTGGCGATGTGCTGGCCCATCCGTTCAGCCGGCACCCGGGTGGCTTCGTCAACGACGACGGGCGCGTGCATCCGCTGGCTCTCGAAGCCGCCGCGCGCGGCTTGAAGATCGATGTCGGCCACGGTTCGCACTTCAGCTTCAGGGCGGCGCGCACCGTGCTGGACGCAGGTATCGTTCCCGACACCCTGGGCGCCGACATGCACGGCTACAACACGCCTGTTCCCGCGCCGGCCGGAACGCCCGACGAGCACCCCGACCAGGACCACAT
>JAKANU010000072.1 GCA_021812315.1 Pseudomonadota bacterium | reverse complement strand
GTGTAAGTGATGCCTTTCATGCCGCCAAACACCGCGTACAGGAACACGATACCCATGCCGACATACACGCCGACGTCGGCCGAGACTCCCAGGAAGCGCGCGAAGGCGACACCAACGCCGGTCATCTGGCCAATGATGTAGGTCAGCGAGGCCGTCAGCAGACACAGCACCGCCACGACGCTGGCAGACTTTGAGTAGAAGCGGTCGCCAATGAACTGCGGCACCGTGAACTTGCCAAACTTGCGCAGATAGGGCGCCAACAGCATCGCCAGTAGCACGTAGCCACCGGTCCAGCCCATCAGGAACAGGCCGCCACCGTAGCCCATGTTGGAAATCAGGCCAGCCATCGAGATGAACGAGGCCGCCGACATCCAGTCGGCCGCCGTAGCCATACCGTTCATGACCGGATGCACGGAACCGCCGGCGGAGTAGAACTCGCTCGTCGAGCCGGCCCGCGCCCAGATGGCGATGCCGATGTAGAGCGCAAAGCTCAGTCCGACGATAAGGTAGATAGTAGTTTGAAGGTTCATGTTCTTAGTCCTCAGTCTTCATGAACGTCAAACTTGATATCAAGCTTGTTCATGCGCCACGCGTAATAAAAGATCTGCGCCACGAAAAAGTACATGGAGCCCTGATGCGCAAACCAGAATCCAAGCGGATACCCGCCAAGGTGGAAATTGTTGAGCACCGGGGCGAACAAAATACCCGCCCCAAAAGACACCAGAAACCAGAGAAACAAAACGTTCCGCAACAGTTTCAGGGTTTCTTTCCAGTAGGCATGACTGCTTAGGTCTTCCTTCATGACATCTCCTCGTCATCAACACAGGAAATCAGTGCTTGCGACACTGCACGAACACAAGCTGCGGCGAGTGCGGCAGCCTTGCGCGAGTGACTCTGTGGGCGATTCCTTACGCCAAACTGATTTGTGCAAATATTTGAAGAAATAGACCGAAAAACTAGGGAAAACACCGACCAGAAGTACCAAATTTCGGCCCCGGCCGCACCGCTTTTCGCATGCCGCAGGCCACTTGTGATAACTTGCGGGATGCCGCCTCGTCAAGCGAAGACGCGGCCACAACACAACATCAAAATGTTCTTTGCCACCGACATGGCCACCGTCACGCACGGCATTCAGCTCGCCGTCGCGCCGGTGTTCCTGCTCACCGCGGTGTCGGCCATGATCGGCACGGTGGCGGGCAGACTCGGGCGCATCATTGACCGTGCCCGCGCCGTCGAAGGGCGGATCGAGGCTGCACCAGCAGACGACCCGATGACGGCGGCCTACCGCGAGCTCGATGGTTTGCGCCAGCGCGGACGGCTGATCAACACTTGCATCGCACTGCTGACCCTGTGCGCCATCCTGATCGGGCTGACCATCGTGGTGCTGTTTCTTGGCGAGACCACCGAGCTTCAGAGTTTTCAGTTGGCGACGATCTTTTTTCTGTCGGGTGTCGTCTGCTTCCTGCTGGCGCTGCTATGTTTTTTGACGGAGACACTGTTGGCGACGCGTATCCTCAGGTTTGCGCGACCCACAAGCGATTGAGCGGTCGCCAGCACTGCCGACCCACACAGGCCCTTTTTATTGCGGCAAGCTAGTCGGCAAAACCGTAACCGGAGTCGAGGGGAAATTCGCGGATGGCCACGCCGGTGGACGCGTGGATGTTGGCATCCGCCATATTGCAGACGTGCCAGCCGGCTGCCGCTAACAGCGCATCGATACCGACTCGGGCTTTCTGCTCTGGTGTCATGCCCTCTCCTTTGCCAGCCATTCTAGGGCCTGCATCGCTTCCACAGGCGTAAGCCGGATCGCATAATCACTGCTTATGAATCTGCCGCGTCGCACCTTCCTTGGCACCCTGCTTGCCTCGACGCTGCCCGGTGTTGCTGGGCAGGAGCGGGCGTCGGGTGCTTCGGTGATCAACGAGACCTGGTTTGATGCCGCGCGCCAGCGTGAGATGCCGGTCACGGTGCGCTGGCCGGATGCGTCTGTAAAACAGGTTGTACCCATCCCGGTCGTGCTGTTCTCGCACGGCCTGGGCGGCACGCGCGAGGGTGGTGCGGTGTGGGGACAGGCCTGGGCGGCAGCCGGGTTTGTGGTGCTGCATCTGCAGCACGCGGGCAGCGATCTGGCGGCAGTCAGGGACGTGACCAACACCTTCGCCGACAAGCAGGCGCTGCGCCGGGCCGCCACGCCAGCGCAGTTGCTCGCGCGCCTGCGCGATGTGAGCTTTGCGCTCGATGAGATCGGACGACGCCACGCCGCCAGGCAGGAGCGTTGGGCCGCCGTGCGACCCACGCAGGTGGGCATGAGCGGCCATTCGTTTGGCGCGCACACGACGCTGGGCATGGCCGGGCAGCGCTACCCCGGCTTTGCCGGCGTCACCGAGCCGCGGCTGGCCTCGTTCATTGCGTTTTCGCCGTCGTTGCCCGCTGCTGGCGATGCCAGACAGGCGTTTGAACTTGTGACGCGGCCCATGCTGTGCATCACTGGCACACGCGAATCCGCTGTGGCGGGCGTTGGTGCCACGCCCGAGCGGCGCATGGCCGTTTTTGCTGCCCTGCCCGCGGGCAACAAGGCGCAGTTGGTGCTGCAAGACGCCGACCACATGAGCTTTGCCGGGCAGACCGGGCGCGCGGTGGAAATCGTGCCGCGCGAAGCAGTGACGCGCAATTTGCAAGCCGCCCAGCACGCGCTGGTGGCCGCCATCACCACCGACTGGTGGCGCGCCACGCTGCTAGGTGACACCTCCGCACGCCAACGCCTGGCGGCGCCAGCGGGCCTCGGGCAGGGGGATCACTGGCACCGCGATTTTCAATGAAATTGGCTGAACAAGCCCATGCAACGGGCGTGAGCAGCTACCGTTTTTGTAGCACTTTCAACGCGATAGCACCGCCGCCAGCGCGACGCCGGTGTGCGTTGCGAGCTGCACCACGCCTTCAGGTGTGGCTGCCGCCACGACACGCCCACCAGCCTCGCCCCCCTCGGGACCGAGGTCAATGACCCAGTCGGCCTCGGCGATCACGTCGAGGTCGTGTTCGATCACCAGCACGCTATGGCCGCCATCAACCAGACGGTGCAACACCCGGATCAGCTTTTCCACATCGGCCATATGCAGGCCTACGGTGGGCTCATCGAGCACATACAAAGTGTGCGGTGCTTTCTGGCCGCGTCGTGCAATGTCGTCGCGCACCTTGCTCAGTTCGGTCACCAGCTTGATGCGCTGCGCCTCGCCGCCGCTGAGCGTGGGCGAGGGTTGGCCCAGCGTCAGGTAACCCAGGCCGACGTCCTGCAGCAGTTGCAGCGGATGCGCGATCTTGGGCATGGCGGCGAAAAAACCGACCGCTTCATCGACTTCCATTTGCAGCACGTCGCCGATGTTCTTGCCGCGCCAGCTCACGGCCAGCGTTTCCGGGTTGAAGCGTGCGCCCTTGCACGCCTCGCACAGCACTTTCACGTCAGGCAGGAAGCTCATCGCCACGGTGCGGATGCCCTGGCCTTCGCAACTGGCGCAGCGCCCTTCGCCGGTGTTGAAGCTGAAGCGGTTGGCGGCGTAGCCGCGCGCCTTGGCTTCGAGCGTATCGGCAAACAGCTTGCGGATGATGTCCCAAAAGCCGACGTAGGTGGCCGGGCACGAACGCGGGGTTTTGCCAATCGGCGTCTGATCGACTTCAAGGACCCGATCAATGGTCTCGAATCCGGCCACCGATGCGCAACCCATCCATGCGATCTGCTCGCCCGCTGCCAGCGTATCGCGACCGGCGCGGGTAGCGCGCTTTTGCACGGCGGTCTGCACGTTGGCCAGCAACACGTCGCGCGCCAGCGTGGATTTGCCCGAGCCCGAGACACCAGTCACCGCCACCAGTCGGCTCAGCGGAACATCGATGCTGACGCTTTGCAGGTTGTGCATGGTGGCGGCTGTCACAGTGAGCCAGCCTTGCACTTCGCGGGCCGGGGCAGACGGGTCGCAAGCCGATTTCTGCTCGCAGCATGAGGCTTGCGGCCCGTCTGCCCCGGCCGCGGCGCGCACGCAAATCGGCCGCCGTGTCTGAAGCGGATGCTTCATCGCGTGCAACAGATAGCGCCCGGTCTGCGAATCTGCAGCACCCTGAACGTCAGCAACGCTGCCTTCGGCCACCAACTGGCCGCCGCGCTTGCCCGCGCCCGGGCCGATGTCGATGATGTGATCGGCGTGGCGAATCGTGTCTTCGTCGTGCTCGACCACCACCAGCGTGTTGCCCTTGTCGCTGAGCGTTTTCAGTGCGCCGAGCAAAATCTGGTTATCGCGCGCGTGCAGGCCGATGGTCGGTTCATCGAGTACGTAACACACGCCCTGCAGATTGCTGCCGAGCTGCGCGGCCAGGCGGATGCGCTGCGCCTCGCCACCGCTGAGGGTTGGCGCACCGCGCTCCAGCGTCAGGTAGCCCAGACCGACCTGCTCCAGAAATTCCAGCCGACCGAGAATCTCGGGAATCAGCTCGCGTGCGATCCCCGCTTCGCGGGCACTCAAGCGGCCAGCAACTTGCAGACTTCGTACCCAGGCTCGCAGGTCGGTGATCGACAGACGGGCAACGTCGCTGATGCCAAGCCCACAAAACCTGACCGCGCGCGCCATGGCGTTGAGCCGCGTGCCGTGGCAGGTCGCGCAGGCGGTGTCTGCCAGGTCTTCGACCTCGGGTTCGGCAAAGGTCTGTTCGCGCCCGGATGCGTCATCGTTGCGCACCGAATCGTCGAACGCCTTGCGCTGCTCCCGGGTCAGGCGCACGCCGGTGCCGACACATTCCGGACACCAGCCGTGCTTGCTGTTGTACGAGAACAAACGCGGATCGAGCTCGGCGTAGCTGGTGTTGCACACCGGGCAGGCACGCCGCGAGGACAAGGTCTGAAGCTGACCCAGCCCGGCCGTGCCAGTACCGGCCAGCATGGCAGCGCGCAGCCCGATCAGGTCACTGAGCACATGCACCACGCCCTTGCCGTGCGTCAGTGCCGCCGCCAGCGCCGTGCGCAGCGCGACCTCGTTCCCGGGCGATACGTCCAGACTGGCCACCGGCAACTCAATCGTGTGCTCCTTGAATCGGTCCAGCCGCGGGAAACCGGTGGTGGGCAAGAAGTTGCCGTCAACGCGCAAATGCGTGAAACCGCGCGGCCTCGCCCAATCTGCCAGTTCCGTATAGACACCTTTGCGATTTATCACCAGTGGCGCGAGCAGGCCGATGTGCTGGCCCTGAAAGCTCTTCAGCAGCTGCGCGACCATGCTGTCCGGGGTTTGCGGTGCCACCGCAGCGCCGTCGTGCACACAGTGCTGGGTGCCTAGCTTGACGTACAGCAGGCGCAGAAAGTGCCAGACCTCGGTGGCGGTACCCACCGTTGATTTGCGCCCGCCGCGCGAAAGCCGCTGCTCAATCGCCACGGTTGGCGGAATGCCGTACACCGCGTCCACCTCAGGGCGCCCGGCCGGTTGGACGATGGAGCGAGCGTAGGCGTTGAGCGACTCCAGATAGCGGCGCTGCCCTTCGCTGAACAGGATGTCAAACGCCAGCGTCGACTTGCCCGAGCCGGAGACGCCGGTGATGACGTTGAACTGCCCGCGCGGAATATCCACGCTCAGGCTTTTGAGGTTGTGCTCGCGAGCGTTGATGATCTGGATGCTGTCTTCCCCCCCCTCACTCCCCCCGCCCTCTCTCGCCCCCGCCGGGGCGAAAGAGGGAGCTTGAACAGCCCTATTTGGCCGCGTGTTTGAACGAAGGGAAGTGCCAATGCCAGATGGCGTTGGGTCATTTGCTTCATGCACGGACTCGCCCCAGACGGCACTCTCCTGTACCGTATGCGCCACCCCCATCGCTGCCGCATACTCGCGTAGTGCCTTGCCGGTGTGCGAGCTGGGATGCAGCAACAGGTCTTCGGGCGTGCCAAACGCTACCACTTCGCCGCCGGCCTCGCCGCCTTCGGGGCCGAGGTCGATCAGCCAGTCGCTGGCGCGGATCACGTCCAGGTTGTGCTCGATCACCAGCAGCGAATGCCCGGCGTCCAGCAGCTTGCGCAAGGCCCGCATCAGCTTGGCGACGTCGTCAAAATGCAAGCCCGTGGTGGGTTCGTCAAACATGAACAGGCAGCCGCGTGTCGCGCCGGGTTGGTGACTGCTCGAACCGGTCTTCGCAGCGGCAGCCAAAAAACCGGCAAGCTTGAGCCGTTGCGCCTCGCCACCAGACAGGGTAGGCACCGGCTGGCCCAGTTTCACATACTCCAAACCCACATCGACAATCGGCTGCAACGCCCGCAGCACATCACGATCCGCTGCAAAAACCATAGCAGCCTGACTCACCGTCAGGTTCAAGACCTCGGCCACGTTGAGGCTATGGAAATTGGAGTCTGACCCCAGCTTTCTTTCGATGACGACTTCGAGAATTTCGTTGCGGTAGCGCTTGCCGTCGCAGTCGGGGCAGCGCAGATAGACATCGCTGAGAAACTGCATCTCGACATGCTCGAAGCCCGAGCCGCCGCAGCTTGCGCAGCGTCCGTCGCCGCTGTTGAAGCTGAATTTTGAAGCGGTGTAACCACGTTGCCGCGCCAGCGCGGCGTTGGCAAAAATCTCGCGGATCGCGTCCCAGGCCCCGACATAGCTCACCGGGTTGGAGCGCGCGGTCTTGCCAATCGGTGACTGGTCGACAAACACCATGTCACTCAGCAGCTCCGCGCCGAGCAATCTGGCGTGCGCACCGGGTGTTTCGGTGGCTTTGCCGAAGTGACGCAGCAAGGCCGGGGCGAGAATGTCCTGGATCAGCGTCGACTTGCCCGAGCCGCTGACGCCGGTCACGCAGACCAGGCGCTGCAGCGGTATTTCAACGTCGATGTTCTTCAGGTTGTGCTCACACGCGCCTTCAAGAATCAGGCGCGGCGTGCTTTGCGCCACAATGCGCTTGAAGCCAATGCCGACTTGTTTGCGCGCGCCCAGATAGGCGCCGGTCAGCGTGTCGGCGCTGCGCAAGTCATCGGTGGAGCCGTCAAAGACAATCTGGCCGCCACGCTCGCCCGGCCCGGGACCCATGTCTAGCACGCGGTCCGCTTCCAGCATCACGGCCGGGTCGTGCTCGACCACGACCAGCGTGTTGCCGGCATCGCGCAGGCGCTGCATGGCCCGGACGATGCGTTGCATGTCGCGCGGATGCAGGCCGATGCTCGGTTCGTCCAGCACAAACAGGGTATTCACCAGCGAGGTGCCCAGCGCTGTTGTGAGGTTGATGCGTTGCACTTCGCCGCCCGATAGCGTGCGGCTTTGCCGGTCCAGCGTCAGGTAACCGATGCCGACCTCGCACAGGTATTTCAGGCGCGCGGTGATTTCTTCGAGCAAGAGTTTCAGCGCGCCCAGGTCTCCTTCCAACCCGGTCGGGCCGGGGCGTGCGGCGGGCTCCTCATACTGCGAGCAGAAATCGTCCCCCTCCGCACGCCCCAACCCGGCCTGGAGTTCGTCAAAGAAACGTTGCAACCGATCCAGCGGCAGTTGCATCAGATCGTGCAGGCACAAACCGGGCAGGCTTTGCAGTTGCTCGCGTGGCCACTTCACCCCCACCGGCATGAAGCGCCTTTCAGGGTTCAACACCGCGTCGGCTTGCGCCTTGCTTCCAATGCGCCACAGGAGGCTCTCGGTCTTCAGACGGGCACCGGCGCAGCTCGGACAAGTCGTGTAGCTGCGGTACTTGGACAGCAGCACGCGGATGTGCATCTTGTAGGCCTTGGTCTCCAGATACTCGAAGAAGCGTTTGATGCCAAACCAGTGCTGATTCCACTTGCCCTTCCAGTGCGGCGATCCGTTCACCACCCAATGCTGCTGCTGCGGCGTGAGCTTGTTCCACGGCGTGTCGCGCGGAATGCCCTCGGCCTCGGCGTGGCGCATCAGGTCATCCTGACACTCAGCCCAGGCCGGCGTCTGCATCGGCTTGACGGCACCCGCGCGCAACGTGAGCTTCTCATTGGGAATCACCAAGGCATAGTCGACGCCGATGACCCGTCCAAACCCGCGGCAGGCGGCGCAGGCACCGACCGCCGAGTTGAAGGAGAACATGGACGCCAGCGGGTCGCTGTAACGCACGTCGCTTTCCGGGCAATGCAAGCCGGTCGAGAACTTCCAGGCGGCGGCATCGTCAACGTAGACCGTCATCCGCCCGGCACCGTGTTTGAGAGCCACCTCGATCGCCTCAATGGCTCGCGCCCGCTCGACGCTGGCGAGCCGGAACCGGTCGGCGACCACGTCGACCACCTGCTTTGGGCCGGTCGGTGTGGCGATTTCGCGTTGCGCTGCAATTTTGGTAAATCCGCTGACGCTGAGCCACTGCTCGATCTCCTGCGGCGTCGTGGCGCCCGGCAGGACCACCGGAAAGGTCAGCGCCAGGCGCTGCTCGGCCGATCCGGTGCGGGCGACGATTTCGGCGTAGATGGTCTCGGGGCTGTCATGACGCACCGGCTGCGCGGTTTCGCGGTCAAACAGGGCCGCGCCGCGGGCAAACAACAACTTCAAATGATCGTTGAGCTCGGTCATGGTGCCGACCGTGGAACGCGAAGAACGTACCGGGTTGTTCTGATCGATGGCAATCGCCGGGGGCACGCCATCGACCCGGTCCACCGCCGGGCGATCCATGCGGTCCAGGAACTGGCGCGCGTACGCCGAGAACGTTTCAACGTAGCGGCGCTGACCCTCGGCGTACAGGGTGTCAAACACCAGGCTCGACTTGCCCGATCCGCTCGGGCCGGTGACCACGGTCAACTCGCCGGTGCGGATGTCAAGGTCGAGGTTCTTGAGGTTGTGTTGACGGGCGCCGCGAATGCGGATGAGTCCATGCGGCATGGGGCAATGTCTTTCCTGATGGGGCCAGACATTCTAGGCAGTTCGGCGCTCCCGCGCCGCCGCCAGGCTACTCGGCTGCTAGTCCCTGAGGGCGCGCTCCAGCGGCAGGCAGGCCTTGACTCCAACCGCGTCCTGAATCTTCGGCAACAGCGCCAGCAAGCCCTCGTAGCCGCTGGCCGCCTCAACCGCCAGATTCAGGCGGAAGCCGCGCAAGCCCAGGCTGGCTGTCAGTTGCGTCGCAATCGGCATGGCCGCGCTGTAGCGCTGCTGATTGGTGCGCGCAGCCACCGGTTCGGCCGGCAGCTCAATCGTCACCGAACCGTTGACCGGTTCAAGAAAGCCCGCAGCCACAAGGTGATCGATATCAGCAGCCACAATGCCCAGCCCGCTGGTCGCAGCGAGCACCTGCTCGGTCGACTTCACGCCGTCAAACAGGATAAAGGCCGAACGCTGACGCGCCGACAAAAGTGGTGAGCGCGCCTTGAATGCCTGCTGCCCTGCCTCTGTCTTTTGATAGCTCATGCGAACATTCTAGTATTCTGGCAAGCGTGCCGGGGCGCGGATTTACCCTTGCGCAACGATCAGGATGTAACCGATTCCTGCAAACTTCGCGTCAGCTACAGAGGGCATGATCGGGTCAGGATTCAACAAGGAGCGTCATGCGGCTGGCATTGATGGCAGATATTCACGCCAACATTCAGGCCTTCGAGGCCTGTCTGGCGCACGCCCGCGAACATGGCGCGCAGCAGTATGCCTTGCTGGGTGACCTGGTGGGCTATGGTGCCGACCCGGCGGCGGTGGTCGAGCGTGCGCAACAGCTTGCCAGCGAGGGCGCCTTGCTGGTCAAGGGAAACCACGACCAGATGGCGATCACCCCGCCGCAGGCGGTGGTCAGCGTCGGCGAGAGTACCGCGGCATGGACCCACGACCGGCTTAGCGCCGGCCAGCGGGAATGGCTCGACGAGCTGCCCCTGACCGTGCAGCAGCAGACCGTCCTGTTGGTGCACGCCAGCGTTGACCAGCCCGGATCCTGGCACTACGTTAACGACGAGCGCGCGGCCTCAGTTTGCATGGACGCGGCTGCGGCCTTCCCTGAAATCCGGTACGTCTTCTGTGGGCATGTGCATGAGCAGACCCTGTATTACCGCGGCGCGGCCGCGCAGTTGATGAAATTCGTGCCGACGCCAGGCGTGGCATTGCCGGTGCCAAGACATCGCCACTGGCTGGCAACGGTGGGCTCGGTCGGGCAGCCGCGTGACCGAAATCCGCGCGCCATGTATGCCATCTTTGATACCGAGAAGCTGCAGCTGACTTTTCAGCGCGTGGCGTACGACAACCACGCCGCAGCCGTCGCTATTCGCCAGGCCGCGTTGCCCGACTATTTTGCCGACCGTCTGGAACTGGGGCGATGAAACTACTCGAACCGGGCGCCGAGCTCGACGGTTTCACGATCGAGGAGTGCATTCACTCCGGTGGCATGGCGCACGTCTACCGTGTCCGATACACCGAAGGTGCGCGTGACCCGGGGTTCGCGCTGGCGATGAAGGTCCCGCGCATGACGGCTGGCGACGGCGCCGAAAACATAGTGAGCTTTGAAGTCGAACACCAGATCATGCAGGTGCTCTCGGGCAGTCACGTGCCCCGCTTTGTCGCCGCTGGCGATCTCGAAAATGTCCCATATCTGGTGATGGAGTACGTGCCGGGGCCGACACTTGAGCATTGGCTGCAAGCCGAGCATCGACCCGACGCCGCGACCCTGGCGCGCCTGGGCGCGGCGGTGGCGCTGGCCGTGCACAGCCTGCATCAACAAGATACCGTGCACCTTGACCTCAAACCGGCCAACGTCATCATACGATCTGACGACAACGCCGTTTTGCTCGACTTTGGCCTGTCGTGCAACGCCAGGTACCCGGACCTGCTGGCCGAGCAATTGCGCAAGGCCGTCGGCTCACCGCCCTGGATTGCACCGGAGCAAGTGGTTGGCGTGCGTGGCGACCCGCGCAGCGACATCTTTGCCGTCGGCGTCATGCTCTACGAACTGGCCACCGGCGAGTTGCCGTTTGGTTCGCCCCGGACCACGGACGGATTGCGCCAGCGTCTATGGATGGATCCGCCGCCGCCGCGCAAGCTCAGGCCCGAGCTGCCGGAATGGTTGCAGGAGGTCATACTGCGTTGTCTTGAACCCGAAGCTGCCAATCGCTATCCATCAGCAGCCCATCTGGCATTCGATCTGCGCCACCCCGAACAGGTCGAGGTGACCGAGCGTGGTCGCAACACGACGGGCACGGGCTTCGGCACACATCTGAAGCGCTGGCTCAAAGCCGCCGGCATGCACTACCAGCCGAGCCCTCTGCCGACGCGGCAGATTGAGGAAGTGCCAATTGTCATGGTGGCGGTGCCGCACAACGATGTCAGCGATGCCACCTTGTACTCGCTGCGCCAGGCGGTGGCGCGGTCCCTCGGAACGCGCCGCGGCGCCCGACTCGCCTGTGTCACCGTGATCTCACCGGGGCAGACAAGTTCCTCGCGTGACGTCGACAGCGAAACCAGCGTCCATCGCAGGCACATCGCGCAATTGCGCCAATGGGCGCAGCCGCTGG
>JAKANU010000411.1 GCA_021812315.1 Pseudomonadota bacterium | reverse complement strand
ATGCCGCAGGCAGGCTTTCAGCATGGTGGCGGTGGGCAGTGAGCCAGAGCTTGCATGCAGCAATCATAGGGTTCCGAAGCAACCCGCGACTCCGGGTGCGTCGTGCCGCGATCGGAGCCGGGTGGCAAGAGCCGGACCAGGCAGCCGAATCGAGGAGCAGACATCGTCCATGCCGCCATCATGGCCTGGTCAAGCCGCGCACACGTCAAGACTTCGCTAAAATTCACCATACGGGGTCGACCAGGTTTCGACGTGAATGTTGACGCTGTGGAGTGCATGCCGAGCACCAGTACGCTCGTAAATCCACTGGAAACAAAGTTAAACGCGAACGACGATAGTTTCGCACTCGCAGCTTAATTGCCGCGAGCCTTGCAACGGCACGCTGATGGGCCGGGGTGGCAACACCTGCAAGGTCATTCACATCAGATCGCGAGTCTGTGCGCCGCGCTCAGTCTCGTTAAATCCAGCGGATCGCTAGCCTGGAAGCATGTCCATCTGCGTCTCGGCGGTTAAAACCAAATGATGGTACTAAGCATGTAGAGCTTGCAGCAGAGAGTTTGCGGACGGGGGTTCAATTCCCCCCGACTCCACCAGTTACTGGCATCACAACATCGAAGGTGACCTGCCCCCTTCTGCCGTGCCAGTCATAAAGAGGAAGCCCCGGGTTGCAAGGTTAGTTGATCTCGGTGGTGGGTGAAGGTGTTCGAGCTGCATCGCCAGCTCGCTGGCGATGCAGCTCGGCGAACCTGGCCGGAGGCACACGCCCGCAACTGCTGTGCGGCCTGACCTCGTTGTAGTCCTGGCGCCAGGCCTTGATGGCTGACCTGGCTTGCTGCAGATCCTGGAACCACTGCTCGTTCAGGCACTCGTCCCTGAACTTGCCGTTGAAGCTCTCGATGTAGCCGTTCTGCATCGGCCGCCCCGGCTCGATCAGGATGTGGCGAATGCCGTGAGCCTGCGCCCAGGCCATGAACGCCCGGCTGGTGAACTCCGGGCCGTAGTAAATGCAGAATAGGTGTCAGCCGTAGAAAGCGAAGGCATCCTGTGGTTTCTTCACGACCCAAGGAGATCGCCATCATGGCTGACACGACGGATGCTACGACCCCACTGCACTGGCTGGCGATTGACGTTGGCCGCTATTGGAACGCTGTGTTGATCGAGACGGCAACGGGTGAACGCCACCGATTCAGGATGGCCAACAGCGCCGAGGACCTGGATCGCCTGGTCGCTTTTGCCCAGCATTTGGGAGGGCACACACGAGCTGCGTTCGAACCTACAGGCGACTACCACCGCGCCGTTGGGCACCGGTTGCTCAGTGCTGGTGTGGAGGTGGTGAGTATTTCGTCGGTCGCGCAGGCGCGCTACCGGGAAGCGATCTTTAACTCCTGGGACAAGAACGACCCCAAGGACGCGGCGGTCATTCTGGCCATGCTCAAGCAGGGGCACGTCCAGCGCTATGTGGATCCGATCATCGCCGGCCACCACGATCTTCAGGAACTCTCGAAGACCTATTACCAGATCTCCCGCGCCAGAACGAGAGTCCAGCACGCAATCCTGAACCACCACGTGCCGCTGTACTTCCCGGAAATGGTCCGGTACTGGAGCGCCACGCGATCGGACTGGTGGGTCCGTTTCATGCTGGCATTTCCGACGCCGCAGCACGTGCGCAGCCTCGGCTGGGAGGCGTTCATCGCCGCTGCCTGGGATCTTGTCGGACGCAAGGTCAACAAGAGGGCCAGACTGGTCGAAATCTGGGAGACTGCCGCGCGCTCGGCTGCGCTGCCGCACCCACTCGAGAGCCTCGCGGTCGAGACCTTTCGCCTGACGCTGCGGCATTTCCAGCACCTGACCGAACTGCGCGCGGAGATCGAACATCGCGCCAAGGCCGTATTGTGCGAGAACGTCGACTCGATCCACCTGCAAAGCCTGCCAGGTATCGGCCCCATCATCGCCCTGACCATCCTGGCCGAAGCTGGTGACCTGCGCCGCTTTGGCCATCATCGCCAGTTTCTGAAGTATTGCGGCTTCGACTTGGCCAAGGTCCAGTCGGGCGTGCAGCGCGGCCATGAGAAGCTCTCAAAGCGCGGCAATGCCCGCTTGCGCATGGCCTTTTGGATGGCTGCGCAAGTTGCCATCCGCCAACGCGAGAATTCCTTCCGGGAGAAATACGACCGCTACGTCAGAACCAATCCCTTGGATGCCGACCTCAAGCGCAAGGCGCTGACGGCGGTTGCCGCAAAAATGGCTCGCGTTGCCTACGCTATCGTCAAGAAGGGACTGCCCTATCGGCAGTTCTTCGAGCAGAGTTTGCCCAGCGGATCGATCCCTCTCAGCAGGGCCGTCGGGGCGCCGTCATGAGACGGGGACCCCGTAGATAATGCTTGGACCTTCCGCTGGGCTGCCTATGCTGTTTTAAGTACGTTGAAGACCACTGCGGCCCAAGCTCGGCTGCTGGATCTTGTTTCCACTATGGTCAGTCGAGGTGCCCCTTTGCTTGCGGAAGATCGCTGGTCATCGCTGCATGCTCTTTTACTCATGCCGATCCGCCTACAGCGCATCGGCGGAGAGTGCCTTCGCCTTTCACGCTTGCACGACTTGCATTTAGTACGTTGTCAGAGCGCATGAACAGC
>JAKANU010000410.1 GCA_021812315.1 Pseudomonadota bacterium | reverse complement strand
GATCCTTGCCGTTGGAGGCTTGCGCAAAAATGAGCAAGCATCTTTATCATGTTGGTGAGTCTACTGAATTTCTTGCTAGGTCGCGAGTGTGGCAGGTCATGAGTTTGCAGTTACTTTCGTCACTTGCAATAATGCCGTGATGCCTATCACGATATCAAGCCGCTGAATGCCGCGTCTACTGTACTATCTGGACCCTCGACGCAGCCTGGCTAGCGCACTCGGCTGGCTGGTCATCGCACTGTTCCTGGTCTTCGCGCTAGTCGCGGCGTTGTGGCTCGGGGGAATGGCCCGAACGAGCCTGTTGCAACAACACGGCCGACAGATGGCATTGAGCGCCGACCAATTGACCGCCGAACTCGACCAAGCTCTGGCTTCGCGGCTGCAATCGATACGCGCCGCGGCCGCTATGCTGGGAATCGACCTGGGTTACGATACACCGCGTGCGCGGCGCGCTGTGCTCGACGAATTGCAATCGGCTTACCCGGAATTTACCTGGATCGGTCTTGCCGATGCAAAAGGTACGGTCGTAGCCGCCAGCGACGGTCTGATCGAGGGCAGCAGCATTGCCGACCGCCCCGGGTTTGCGCAGGGATTGAAAGATTCATGGATCGGCGACGTAGCAGTGGACAAGAAGCGACCTCCGCTGCCCGACAACGAAGCGCGTCGATCTGTCGATATGATGACCCCTGTACAAAACCCGCAAGGCCGTGTCGTCGGCGTGCTGGACGCACAATTGAGTTTACGCTGGGCACGAAACTACGCACAGGGCTTGCAGACGCTGCATTTGCACGATGCCGCCCAGGCATTGGTGCTGGACAGGGAAGGCGTGGTTCTAATCGGCCCCGGCGCGCTGCAAGGCAGACGCTGGCACAGCACCCCGGTCAATGCTACCACCTTGGTTGATGCGACGCAGACGGTTACAAGCGACGGTGCGCATTCCTACGCACCCGCGTTTGAGCGTCTCAAGGACGGGCAGGTCGTTCTGGTGGCTCGCGCCGAACCGCAGGCAGGTAGCGCGCTACACGCACTGGGCTGGCGCGTACAGATCATGGAACCGGCAGATCAGACGTACCAGCGCGCCGATACCCTGTGGCTGCGAATATTGTGGGTCTCTTTGGGACTGGGCGGTACCTCCGCGCTGCTGGGCGTGCTGATCGCGCGCCGTCTGACCCGGCGCTTGACGGATTTGACACGGGCCGTCCAGAACATGGGCAGAGGCAAGGCGCAGCATGTCGAGGTGCCCTCCGGCATCGACGAGGTCGCGCGGGTCGGGGCCGCTTTTGCGGAGGTGCTGGGCGCCTTGCAGCTTGAACGCGGCGAGTTGCGCACGCTCAGCGCCGAACTCGAACAACGCGTCGCCACCCGCACCCGCGAGGTCGAGCGGCTCGCCAAGGAAACGCGCTACGCCGCGGTGGTGCGCGAACGCCTGAAGATTGCGCGCGACCTGCACGATACGCTCGCGCACTCGATGATGGCCATGCTCACCGAGGTTCGCCTGCTCAAGAAACTACATGTCCACGATCCTGCGGCCTTGCCTGACGAATTAGTCCACGCGGAGCAGGCGGCCCATCAGGGGCTGAAAGAGGCGCGCGCCGCCATCACACAATTGCGTTTCAACGCCGTGCGCGATGTCGGGTTGGGCGCAGCACTGGCCGATGCCATCAAGCTTTTTTCCGAACGCACCGGCCTGGCCGTCGATTACAGCAGTGAACCCCGCGCCGCAAGCTTCGCGGACGAGCGTGCCGAAACACTGTTCCGCATCGTTGAGGAGGCGCTGCGCAATGTGGAGCGTCACGCCATGGCCAGCCTGGTGAGGGTGAGTCTACGCGATGCTGCTGACGGGCGTCTGGAACTGAGCATCGAGGACGATGGCGTGGGATTCGATTCAAGTGCGTCGCACCCTGGGAACTACGGCCTGGTGGGTCTGCGCGAGCAGGCACAGTTCATCGGGGCAGAGCTGAGTATCCAAAGCGCGCCGCACGCAGGCACGACCTTGCGGCTTACATTAGATATGGGGCCTGATATGTCATGACCAACGCCCCATAGAAGATTGCGCTTGCCTTGTGGCTCAAAAAGAAACCGATCAAGGAATCATGTCGTCGACTCGCGAAAATGCACCCTCTTACTCACGTGTCTGCGTCGAATCATCGACGCCGAGGGAGCCTTGCGCCGCCATTGCGCCGGCGGCGGTGGACTTGCCCTTGAGTATCCACTCGAACCCGACGCCGATCAGGGCGCCTACAACCGGTCCCACCACATAAATCCACGTCGTGCCGAAGTCACCCCGAACTAAGTCCGGCGCCAAGGATCGCACCGGGTTCATCGAGGCGCCGCTGATCGGTGCCGCCCAAAGACCCGCCAGAGCAATGTACCCACCCACCGCGATGGCACCGTTGGTGCCGATGTTGCGCGCCCCTGAAGCCGTGCCCAGGATCGTGTTCACCAATCCGGCTGTCAACACCACTTCCATCGCCAATGCTGTCCCGCCGCCTACCCCGCTGCCCGGCGCGGTCGCGCCCAGCATGCCGACGGTGCCGAACATGGCACGCAGGAAGAGCGCCGCCGCGATACCGCCGATCATCTGTGCCAAGACGTAGCCCGGCACCCGGCGCCACGGGAAGTTGCGCCGCACCG
>JAKANU010000071.1 GCA_021812315.1 Pseudomonadota bacterium | reverse complement strand
CGAGGACTTCGAGATGCTGAATTACCAAAGCCACCCGGCCATCAAGGCTGCCGTGGCAATCTAGCCTGACCCGCAATGATCAGCCGTCGTCAACTCTGGGCGCTGGTGGCTCTGACCCTGATGTGGCGCATCAACTGGCCGATGATGAAACTCTCGCTGCGCGAAATCACACCGCTGTATTTTCGGGCCCTGACGATGTCCGGTGGTGCGCTCTGGCTGTACTTTTTCTACCGCCGGCGTGGCATTGACATGACCCCGCGCGGCGAACAGTGGCGCAGCGTCGTGACCCTGGGATTGCCCAACATGCTCGGCTGGCATACGGTCTCCATCCTCGGCGTCAAGGAACTCGCCTCGGGCCGCGCGGCGATTTTGGGCTTCACGATGCCGATCTGGACGGTGCTCATCAGCGTGGTCCTGCTCGGAGAACGTCTCACTGGCCGTGTAGCCTTGGCCGCACTTGCCGTGGCACTGGCCATCGGCCTGCTGATTTCCGACGAATTCACCACCCTTGCAGGGCACCCGCTGGGCGTGCTCTGGATGGAATTTGCCGCCTTGCTGTGGGCCATCGGCACCCTCATGATGCGCCGTGCCAGGCTAACGTTGCCGGTCGAAGCGCTGACGGTCTGGATGATGACGCTGGCCTCAGTCTGCTTGTGGGCGTTGGCTGCGATGCTGGAGCCGGTTCCGACCTTGCACCTGAGGGCTGAAACCTGGGCCAGTCTGGCCTATGGCGTGCTGATCAACTACGGCTTTGCGCAGATCATCTGGTTCGGGCTGGCCCGCGGCCTGCCCCCGGCCACCAGCGCCATGAGCCTGATGGCTGTGCCAATGATCGGCACCCTGAGCGCGCCCCTGTTGCTGGGCGAGTGGCCACGCTGGCAGGATTTTGTGGCAATGGCGTTTGTCATGGCCGCCATTGCCGCCGTGCTCCTGCCCCATCGCCTGGCCGTCAGGACCGGCGCGACCACGTGGCAGCCCACACCAGGCAGGCGGTCTTGAAGCTGCATCTGATCTTCGCCCGCTCAGCCAACGGCGTCATCGGCAAGGACGGTGCCCTGCCCTGGCATCTGCCCGAAGACATGGCGCACTTCAAACGCACCACCGTTGGCCACGCGGTGATCATGGGTCGCAGAACCTGGGATTCGTTGCCGTCCAGGTTCCGTCCGCTGCCGCAACGCCTGAACATCGTCGTGACGCGCCAGGCGACTTGGCAGGCCACGGGGGCAATAGTTGCCCATTCACTGGAGGAGGCTTGCCGCTTGTGCCCGGCTCAGGGCGAGGCCTGGGTCATTGGCGGAGCACAAATGTACGCCCAGGCACTTCCGCTGGCCAGCACCGCGGTGGTCACCGAGATCGCCGCCGAGTTTGATGGCGACGCGCATGCACCGGAATTCGGGCCCGAATGGCAGGAAGTCACACGCCAGGACCAAGTTTCCGGTACCGGGCTAAAGTTCAGTTTTGTAAGCTATCGAAGGAACTCAGGAGTCTGATATGTCAGGACATGGTTTTCACGTACACGGCCCGCACGATCACGAGATTGAACATGCACAGCAAGGTGGCCACGGTGGGGCACATGGCGAACACGGCGGCATGATCAACCAGATCGCGCTGTTTACCGCAATCATCGCCACCATCGGGGCGCTGTTTGGCTACATGGGCGGGGCCACGCAGGCCAATGCGGGTCTGTACAAGAACAACGCGGCAATCAAGAAGACCGAAGCGTCGAACCAGTGGAATTACTTTCAGTCAAAAAGCACCAAGCAGTCGCTCGCCGAGCTTGCGCGCGATCTGGCCGGCGAAGACAGGAAGGCGCTGTATCAGGCCAAGGTTGAACGCTACGAGAAGGAAAAAACCGAGATCAAGACGGTCGCCGACAAGCTCGAACTCGAGGCCACGCAATGGGACAAGCAGAGCGACGAACAAATGCACCAGCATCACCGCTGGGCGCAGGCCACCACGGTGTTGCAGATTTCCATCGCGCTGGCGGCGATCGCCCTGCTCACAAAAAAGAAGTGGCTTGAAGTCGCCATGTTCATCGCCGGGGGCGTTGGTGTGCTCGTCGGAGCTTTGGCAGCGCTACATATTTGATAGCTGCTCACGCAGTCGCAACGTGCTCTAGACGACGATTTCATTGACGGAAAACAGGTGGAAAGCAATTTCAGGAAGATCACGCGAGGAACGCACTTCACGGCCCTGATGCACGGCGCGGTGCTGCTCGTGCTGATTCACGTGATCGGCACGCTAGGGTACAAACACATCGGCGGCGAATCAGCGAGCTGGATCGACAGTTTCTACATGACCTTCATCACCGTGGCCACCATCGGCTATGGCGAAGTCATCGACCTGAGCCAGCACCCGATGGGTCGCCTGTTCACGGTGTTTATTGCAGTCGTCGGCATCGGCACCATGAGCTACCTGTTTTCCACTTTTGTGGCGCTGCTGCTGGAATCGGATTTGAACGCTGCCCGGAGGAAGAAACGCATGGAAAAGAAGATAGCCGAGCTCACCGGCCACTATATCGTTTGTGGCATGGGACGCGTGGGAACCAATGTGGCCCACGAGCTGATCAAGACCCGGCGCACACTGGTGATGGTGGAAATCAATCAGGATGCGCTCGACAACTGGCTGGCCCAGCATCCCGACACCCTCTACCTGCACGCCGACGCGGCCGACGATGAGGCTTTGCGCGCCGCAGGAATCATGCACGCCGCCGGCGTATTTGCGGTCACGGGCGACGACAGCCACAACCTGATGGTCTCGCTTTCGGTCAAGTTGCTCAACCCCAAGGTCCGGGTCGTGGCGCGTGTGCACGACGTGCACAACAGCAACAAGGCGCGTCGCGCCGGCGCCGACGAAGTGGTTTCACCCGATTTCACAGGCGGCATGCGTATCGCTTCGGCGATGCTGCGCCCCCATGCCGTGAACTTTATGGACCAGATGCTGCGCAGCGACGACGGCCTGCGCGTCGAGGAGGTGGTGGTACCTGCGGACTTCGTGGCCCGGCCAATGCGCCAAATCGCACCGCGCTCCAGAGACTACATCTTGATGGCAGCACACGAACAAGGGCAGTGGGTATTCAATCCGCCTGACGAGCACCTGATCCAGCCCGGCAGCGCCCTGATCCTGATGACCAATCCGAGCGGGAGAACGCATTTTGAGAAGTTGCTGGCATCCTGATGCGCGTGGCGACTGGCTGGTGGCCCTGTCGAGTCGGTTTTGATGAAGTTCGCCACCTGGAACGTGAATTCGCTGGGCGTGCGCCTGCCCCAGGTGCTGGCCTGGCTGCAGGCCAATCCGGTCGACGTCCTGGTGCTGCAGGAACTCAAGATGACGGATGACAAGTTCCCGTTTGATGCGTTTGGGCAGGCCGGCTACAGCGCCCATTGCTTCGGTCAGAAAACCTACAACGGCGTGGCCATGCTTTCACGCCACCCGGCCAGCAACGTGGTACGCAACATCCCGGGCTTTGCCGACGACCTGGCCCGGGTCATCAGCGCCGACGTGGCTGGCGTGCGCGTGATTGGCGGCTATTTCCCCAACGGTCAGGAACCTGGTAGCGAGAAGTTTGAGTACAAGATGAGCTGGCTGCGCGCCTTGCGGCACTGGCTGCGTGAAGAACTGGTGCGATCGCCGAAACTGATGCTCATGGGGGACTTCAACATCACCTTCGACGACGCCGACGTCTGGGATCCGGTGGCACTGTACGAGACGATTCACTGCACTGAACAGGAGCGCTACGAGTTGCGCGCCCTGATCGCGCTCGGACTGCACGATGCCTTCAGGCTCTTCGCGCAGGGACCGAAGAGCTATTCCTGGTGGGATTACCGCGACGGCGGCTTTCGCCGCAACCGCGGGCTGCGCATCGACCATATCCTGGTCAGCGATGCGCTCAAACCGGCCGTCAGCAACTGTTTCATCGACCGAAGCCCGCGACGCAACGAGCGGCCCAGCGATCACGCACCTGTACTCCTGGAGCTGGCCACTGCCGAGCCTTAGTTGCTATCTATTTTCTAGCACGTGGCGGTAGGAAGACGGCCATTACAGACCTTTTTCCTCCAAGCCAAGTTCCTGGATCTTGCGTGTGATGGTGTTGCGGCCGATGCCGAGCTTTTGCGCCGCTTCAATGCGCCGCCCGCGTGTCGCCGCCAGTGCCTCAAGAATCAGGCAAGCTTCAAAACGACGCAACAGAATGTCCCAGACTCCGGACTGACCGCCAGCCAGCAGGGCCCGCGCCTGCGTTGACAGATCTGACTCCCACGGCGCGGCGAAGGCGCCTGCACGTTCCTCGGCCGACAGCGACTGCCCGGGCGCAGCCGGTGTTTCGCTGCCGGCGCGCTCGACAGCGCCAAGTGCTGTCTGAGCGCGATCCGCCGCCATGACGCCGATTTCCGGTGGCAGATCTTTGGGTTCGATGAGTTGTGCCGGCGTCATCACCGTCAGCCAGTGGCAGATATTCTCGAGCTGGCGCACGTTGCCCGGAAAACTGAAGTTGCCCAACCAGCGCAACGCCGCCTCGGAGATTCGCTTGCCTTCGACGCCGAGCTGCAGCGCGCTGCGCTGCAGGAAGTGCCGCGTCAGCAGGGGAACATCCTCGGGGCGCTCACGCAAGGCCGGCAAATGCAAGCGAATGACATTCAGGCGGTGGAACAGGTCCTCGCGAAAAGCACCGTCCTTGACGCGCTGCTCCAGATTCTGGTGCGTGGCGGCGATCACGCGCACGTTGGTCTTGACCGCGTTGTGGCCACCTACCCGGTAGAAGTGACCGTCACTGAGCACACGCAACAGCCGGGTCTGCAGGTCAAATGGCATGTCACCGATCTCGTCGAGGAACAGGGTGCCACCATCGGCCTGCTCAAAGCGACCCCGACGCATTCCTTGCGCGCCCGTGAAGGCGCCACGCTCGTGCCCGAACAATTCAGACTCCAGGAGATCCTTTGGGATCGCCGCCGTGTTGATCGCCACGAACGGGCCCTTGCTGCCGAGCTCGCCGCGCAGCGAATGCCGGTGCAGGGCGCGCGCCACGAGCTCCTTGCCCGAACCGGACTCGCCAGTGATCAACACCGTCGCGTTGCTCTGGCTCAGGCGCCCGATGGCGCGAAAGACGTCCTGCATGGCCGGTGCCTGACCCATCATCTCGGGTGTTTGTCCGGCTTCGAGTTCGGGTACCTCCTGGCGCTGGCTTTCCTCAACTGCGCGACGGATCAGTTCCACAGCCTTGGGCAGATCAAAGGGCTTAGGCAGGTATTCGAAGGCGCCACCCTGAAAAGCCGACACCGCACTGTCAAGATCCGAGTAGGCGGTCATGATGATCACCGGCAGCGCCGGATACTGCTCCTTGACCTTGCCCAGCAAGTCCAGCCCCGATCCACCGGGCATGCGGATATCGCTGACCAGAATCTGCGGCGCATCGTCGTCGGTGGCCCGCGCCAGCGCGCTGAGCACATCGCGGGCATTGGTGAAGCTGCGAGTCGGCAGATTTTCACGCAGCAGGGCCCGCTCCAGCACGAAACGGATGGACTGGTCATCATCTACGATCCAAATCGGCTTCATCGTCGGTTGCACCATTAAGGTAGGGGTAACAAAATCCTGAAATCCGTGTGTCCGGGCGCGCTTTCACATTCAATGGATCCATGATGCTGCTGCACAAACGTCTGGGCCAGGGTCAACCCCAAGCCTGAGCCGCTGGGTGTGCCGGACACCAGGGGATAGAAAATTCGCTCCTTGATCGATTCAGGTACACCCGGACCGTTGTCAATGACATGCAATTCCAGTGCCAGTCTGTAGCGCTGCTTGCCCAGGGTCGTCTGGCGCGCGATCCGCGTACGAAACGTGACCTGCGCCCGACCCTGCGCCAGTTCCTGGGTCAATGCCTGGCAAGCATTGCGCGCAACATTGAGCACCGTCTGGATGAGTTGTTCGCGGTCGCCGCGAAACTCCGGGATTGATGTATCGTAGTCGCGCACCACGGTGAGACCGGGTGCGAATTCGGCCAGAATCAGGGCGCGCACCCGCTCGCAAACTTCATGAATATTCACATCCCCCACCCGGTGCTGCACGCGATGGGGGGCCAGCAGCCGATCGACCAATGATTGCAGGCGATCGGCTTCGTGCACGATGACCTGCGTGTACTCCTTGAGTTCACGCGACTGAACTTCCAGCTCCAGGAGTTGCGCGGCACCGCGGATGCCACCCAGAGGATTCCTGATCTCGTGTGCCAGATTGCGGACCAATTCCTTGTTGACTTCCGTCTGCTGCGCCAGGCGTTCCTCGCGTTCCTGGCGCGTCTGCAACTCCAGCGGCAACAGTTCGACCATGATCTCGTCGGCACGTTCGGTCTGCGTCACGATCACATGCACGGGCAGGGCCTCGTGGCTGAGTCGCTTCAGCCAGGCGTCGTAGCGCAGCGCCGAGAATTGATCGCCGTGGAGCCCCTGCAAGGCATTTCGCAATGGCGCCGGTTCCGTGAAACTGTCGGCAAAGTTCGACCCGACGATGCTCCGGCGCGACAGGCCAAGCGCATCCTCAAGCGCAGCGTTGGCAAACGAGACCAGCCCGTTCCCGTCGACCACGGCAACCAGAGTGGCAAGAAGGTCAAAGGACTGGAAGCGCGCCCCCGCCGTGCCGGCGAGCGGCACGTCCGTCACACTCGAAACAGGAACGAGCTTGTTCAAACAGCCTATTTTGCCGCAGGGCCGGGAGTGATGCGCTCGACTTCGCGTCGAATGCCGGCAATATCGCTTTCATTGCGCAAGATGGCCGCCTTGAGCTCGTTCAGGCGCTCCTGGTACTTCTGCGGGTTGCGCACCTCCTCGGCACGCTTCTCCGGCTCGCCGTTGTTGAACTCGCGCAGCAACTCGGCCCGGCGTGTCTCGGCCTTTTTCAGCTCGGACTCGAGAATCTGGCGTGCGTCGGAGTCGCGGGCTTTTTGATCGCTGGCGCCGACCCGCATCGCCGCTGACGAAGCCGTTGCACTGCGTGGCGCAGAAGATCCCGGGCGCGTCCCCTGCACGACCGTCACGTTGCCGCCTTCCATGAGCTTGCAGCCGCGCGCCTTCGCGTCGGGCAGGGTGTTCGTGTACTCGTTGCCACAACGGTAGATCCGGTCCTGCGCCAAGCCACCCGTGACAGTCAAGACAAGCCCCAAGGGAATCAACAATGCATATTTCATACAAATTGGCGCAAAAAAAATGGACGGCCCAGGCCGTCCATTATTACCACAAAGGCCGACGCCTAGAGCGAATAGTACATCTCGAACTCGATCGGGTGTGTGGCCATGCGCAAACGCGTGACCTCGCCCATCTTCAGGTCAATGTAAGCATCGAGCATGCTGTCTGTAAACACGCCACCCTTGGTCAGGAAGCTGCGATCGGCATTGAGACAGTCGAGGGCCTGATCCAGGCTGTGACAGACGGTTGGCACCTTGGCATCTTCCTCGGGTGGCAAATGGTACAGGTCTTTCGACGCCGCCTCACCCGGGTGAATCTTGTTTTCCACACCATCCAGACCAGCCATCATCAGGGCGGAGAATCCCAGATAGGGGTTCATCAGCGGATCCGGGAAACGGGCCTCGATGCGCCGCGCCTTCGGGTTGGCCACGTAAGGAATGCGAATCGATGCGGAACGGTTCTTTGCCGAGTAAGCCAGTTTGACCGGTGCCTCGTAACCGGGCACCAGGCGCTTGTAGCTGTTGGTTCCAGGGTTGGTGATGGCGTTGAGGGCGCGTGCGTGCTTGATGATGCCACCCACGTAATACAGGGCGAAATCCGAGAGGCCCGCGTAACCGTCGCCGGCAAACAGATTCTTGCCATCCTTCCAGATCGACTGATGCACATGCATGCCCGAGCCATTGTCCCCCACCACGGGCTTGGGCATGAAGGTTGCGGTCTTGCCGTAGGCGTTGGCCACGTTTTGCACCACGTATTTGAGAATCTGTGTCCAGTCCGCACGCTGAACCAGGGTGCTGAACTTGGTGCCAATCTCGTTCTGCCCCGCGCCTGCGACCTCGTGGTGGAAGACCTCAACCGGAACGCCAAGCGATTCGAGAATCAGCGACATTTCAGCGCGCATGTCCTGGGCGCTATCGACCGGCGGCACCGGAAAATACCCACCCTTGACAGTCGGGCGATGGCCCCGGTTGCCGCCCTCGACCTTCCTGCCCGAATTCCAGGGGGCCTCGTATTCCTCGACTTTGAAAAAGGTACCTGACATGTCCGTGTTCCAGCGCACGTCATCAAATATGAAGAACTCCGGCTCGGGACCAAAGTAGGCGGCGTCACCCATCCCGGAGGCCTTCAAATAGGCCTCGGCGCGGCGCGCAATCGAACGCGGATCGCGGTCATAGGCCTTGCCATCGCTCGGCTCAACCACGTCACAACTCAGAAACAGCGTGGTTTCTTCATAAAACGGGTCAATGTTGGCCGTGTTCGGGTCCGGCATCAGTTGCATGTCGGAGGCTTCAATGCCCTTCCAGCCAGCGACGGAGGACCCGTCAAAAGCGTGACCTGAAGTGAACTTGTCTTCATCAAAGTGCGAAACCGGCACGCTCACATGCTGCTCTTTGCCACGCGTATCGGTGAATCGGAAGTCAACAAACTTGACTTCGTTGTCTTTCACCATCTTCATGACGTCAGCGACGGTCTTGGCCATCAAATACTCCTGGTTAAATCATTGTTGAAAAGTTACATGGACGCGGATGCAGTTTTTGTGCCAGTGTTGGATCACTGATCCAAAAAGCCTAACCCGGTATTCTGCCTTGAGATTGGTGCCTTTTGACCAGACAACGCGCCCAGATTGGCAAGTTCATCAACAAGACAATCGCCCCAATTCGGTGCGATTGCGCGACGCACCGATTTGGCACAGCTATTTCTGCACCATTTCGGGGCCAAGCCGAGCGTCGAAGTGCCTGAGTCCGGCAAGCAAGGCGGCATAGGCTGGACTGACGAGCGCTGGCTCGCCCTTGACGCCGAGTTCGATGTGGCGGCCATATTGTGGATGGTCTACGCTGGGCAGGCTGAACACCTTGACTGCCGGGAAATCGCGCTCGATGGCCTGCATGAGTGGCGTCAGGGCCGCCTCCATCGCGCCAAAGACGATCACCGATTGTTCGATCCAGGCCGACGTCCTATGCAAATGCGCGTACCAGTTGTCGAGCACCCATTCAATCATCGGCCAGGCCATGACCGGGAACCCGGGCACGAAGGAAATGCCCCCACCCTGCCCTGCGCAATAAAAACCGGGGATCTTGTTGAACGGGTTGGGAATGATTTTTGCCCCAGGCGGAAACATGCCCATGTTTAGCCGGTGTATGTTGTCCGGGTGATTCGGCTCATAGGCGGTGCCCTGCTCCCTGGCAATGTCTTGCATGCGCTGGCGGATCAAGGCCTCGGCTTGGGGATGCAAGGTCAACTCAAGGCCCAGGGCCCGGGCGGCGCACTCACGGGTATGGTCATCCGGTGTCGCGCCGATGCCGCCGGTTGAAAAGGCAATATCGCCGCTGGCGAAGGTGCGCTTCAAGGTCGATGTAATCCGCCGCGGGCAATCCCCCACGTACTCGGCCCACGCCAGTTGCAACCCACGCGCCTTGAGGACGTCGATCACGCGCGCAAGATGCTTGTCGGCACGCCTTCCCGACAGAATCTCATCGCCAATGATGATCAAGCCGAAGGCTGGCGCGGCCTCAGCGGGCTGACGGATAACCGGATCCATTTGGCGATGTTGATTCGGGGCTCGCTTCGAACTTTGGAACCACGGCGACAGCAGGATCGACGCGCACGGCGGTCCCCGCGCGCAATGCCTGCAAGGCCCCCAGGCAGTAGTGAGCAAACCACAGTGATGAAAACGCAAACACCAAGGTATAGATCCAGATGGCAAGCGGCACCAGCACCATGAAGGCTGCTGCAAACAGCACGCCAGAGGCCCACAGCAGGCTCGGTGCTGCCCCGAGATAGCCACAAAAAACGCCCATGCCCAGCAGCGCGGCGCGATGTCGTTGAAACAACTCGCGCCGCTCCGCGGCGCTGGCGTGGTCGGCCAGGGCGTCAAACGCCATCACTCGGTAGGTAAGCCAACCCCAGATCAGCGGTGGCAGCACCAGAATCAAGGGCGGCACCAGCCAAAGCGGCATCGAGACGACGATGACCAAGAGCGCCAGCAAGGCCGAGCCAAACGACCACAGCACGCTGGCGAGCACCGAGCCACCATGCTTGCGCTCAAGCTCGGCAAAACGTCGCCTGGCGACCAGCGCCGTCAACGTCGGTGTCATCAGCAGGGCCACCAGCAGCAGCGACAACACGACGATGACTGGCGTCACGCAAAAGATCACGATCAAAGGGGCCAGAACGACTTTGATCCGCCCGGCCCCGACGCCGTCGAGCCAGGACCAGACGGTGCTGATGAACGGCAGCGCATCGAGAGCGCCACGGACCCAGTCGATGGCCATTTCCCAGAAGAAATAGCCCAGCAGCATGCCGAAGGTGACCATCAGCACCAGCGGCAAGAACGACAGGGCGATCACCCGCGGGCGAACGCAGTAGGCTGCGGCCCGCCAGAAGGAGTCAAAGAACAGGTTCATGGCGCGAGCATAACCGGGAGCTAGGCTGGTGTCATCGCAACCTGGCCCGTGACCCTGGCAAGGTCGGCCGGGCTGAGCCAGCGCCACTGACCAGGTTCGAGGTCATGGGGCAACTGCAGACCACCGATTTGTGAGCGGTGCAGCAACTCGACCCGGTTGCCCACGGCGGCGAACATGCGCTTGACCTGGTGATACTTGCCCTGCGTCAGCGTCAGGCGCAGTTGATGGGTGCCCAGAGTCTGGCACGCCGCCGCACGCACAGGCTTGGGATCATCGTCGAGCACCACACCCGTCAGCAGCTTCTGGACCTGCGCCGCCTCCAGAGGGTGTTTAACCGTCACCTCATAGACCTTGGGCACATGGTGGCGCGGCGAGCTCATGCGGTGGATGAACTTTCCATCGTCGGTGAGCAGCAGCAGCCCGGTTGTGTCCTGGTCGAGACGCCCCACCGCCTGCACACCCTGGACGGCGCCCTTTTGCGGGCGCAAGCGCAACGGCGAGGGCAGCAGCGTGTAGATGCTCGGATAGGTGGAAGGCCTTTGCGAACACTCGGTTGCCCGCGGCTTGTGCAGCATCAGGTAGGCCTTCTCGTGGTACGTCCAGTCCACGCCATGGACCCGAAAATGCAACCCACATGCTTCAAATTCCATAGCTGCCTGCGCACACTCGACGGGCTTTGCAGCACTATTTGACTCATAGACTTGAACCCGCCCCTGCTGAATCAGTCCGGCACAAACACGCCGCGTGCCAAAGCCCTGGGAGTAAAGGATGTCCTGCAATTGCATGGCGCGAGTATAGGCATGGCAAATGTGGCGCGGTCCGGGCAAACCGGGCAACCATGCAAAGCGGTGTGGGTGCGATAAGCGCGGGTCACTTGAAATCATTTTTGGAATCCCTACCTACTGTTTCAAGCCGGCGAG
>JAKANU010000409.1 GCA_021812315.1 Pseudomonadota bacterium | reverse complement strand
ATAAGATCGGCGCGGCGGATGGTGGACAGTCGATGCGCGATAGTGACGGTCGTGCGGCCTTTCGACAGGGCCTCCAGCGCCTTGGTCAAGGCTTGCTCGGTGCGGACATCGAGCGCACTGGTGGCTTCATCAAGCAACAGCACCGGTGGATTGCGCAGGATGGTGCGAGCCAGCGCCAGGCGCTGTTTCTCTCCGCCGGAGAAACGCTGGCCGCGCTCACCGACCAGTGTCTCGTACCCGTCGGGCAGCGCACCGATGACAGCATCGAGTTGCGCGGCCCTGGCGGCGGCCAACAGTTCGTCATCGGTCGCATCCGGCTTGGCGAAACGCAGGTTGTCAGCCACCGAGGCATGCAACAGGTACGGCTCCTGGGAAACCACGCCGAGCATGTCGGTCAATGACTGGAAGCTGAGATCGCGCACATCGACGCCGTCGTAGCGGATCGAGCCGCTATCCACGTCGTACAGCCGGGCCAGCAAGTGGCCGAGCGTGGTCTTGCCCGACCCGGTGGCGCCGACGATGGCGACGTGGGTGCCTGCCGCAATGTCGATACTGATGTCCTCCAGTACCGGCGCACTGTGCGGGTCATAGCGGAAGCTGACGCCATCGACCGTCACCTGGCCGCGCATCTGCGCGCGCTCCAGGGTCACCGCAGCGGCGCGCTCGGTGATTTCGACGGGAGTATCCAGGTACTCGAAGATGCGCGCGAACAGCGCGCGCGTGGTACGCATGTCACGCCCCAGCTGAAGCAACTGCTCGAAAGGCCAGAGCAACTGCTCCTGCAGGGCGATCATGGCCACCAGCGTGCCGATGGTTAGTGGTGTGCTGCCGCCCATCAACCAGCCGCCGAGCAGCAGCGTCAGCGCAGGCAGGATCGAGAGTGCCAAACCGATCAGCGCCCACTGCCATTCGCCGGCGGTACGCGAGCGTACCTCTAGTGCCGCGACCTCCCGCGAAGTCCGCGAGAACCGGCGAACCAGGAAGCCACTGCGGCCCATGGTGCGGGCGAGGATGATGCCGGAAAGCGACAACGACTCCTGAACCGCCGCGGACAGATCCGCCTGCCTGGCCTGCTGCTCGTAAGTAATGGCCTCGCGCAACTTGGCGACCCATTGGCTGATCACGACCGTCAGCGGAACGACCAGCAGCGAAAACAGCGCCAGCCGCCAATCGAGCAGGCACATGGCGAGGGCCGTCATCAGCACCGTGCTGAGGCTGCGCGCCAGCTCGTTGCCGGCATCGGTCACCAGCGATTGCAGGCCGCCGATGTCATTGGCGATGCGCGACTGGATCTCGCCGGTACGGTTGCCCGCGAAGAATCGCAGCGACAGCGACTGCAGGTGCGCGTACACACGCACCCGCAAGTCGTGCAGGATCGCCTGGCCGATCCGGGCCGACAGAATGGTCTGCACCGTACTGATCGCCGCCCCCAGCATGGCCACCGCAACCAGCCCGCCGACCAGCCAAAGTAGCAGGGAAAAATCGTCGCCAGGCAGTGCATCGTCGATGATGGCCCGCAGCAAAAAGGGCGCGGCCATGCCGATCATGGAGCCGAATATCAACAGCACCACGACCGCTAGAATTTTCAGCCGGTAAGGCATGAACAAGGCGAACACACGCCTCATGGAAACGTGTGCGGCGGCGAGTTCCTCGTAGTCCTGCCGCGAGTTTACGGACTGTTCTGCTGGTGTCTGCATCTCTCTCTATCATCCAAAGACGGCGATCCGGCTCACAAAGGTGTGGCCAGTAAGGTCGTCTGAACCCATCATTCTGGCCCCCACCGATGCACACACGCGGCAGGCGCCATGGAGATTGCGTGGAGACGACAGGGCATCATGAAATGACGCGGTGGAACCGATGGTCAAGGTCGGATGGCCCCGGGGCCGCCCTTTTCACGCTGCTTTTGAACAGGGCAACATCCGGGTCAACACATCGTCGCGGCGCACCCGGTGATGAAACAAGGCAGCGGCCACGTGCAGTGCGACGACGTCCCAGCCCACCCACTTGCCCAGGAAGTGATGCACCACGTCGATGGGCATCTCGAATGCTTCCCAGGTAACGTCGAAGGTTCGGCTGATCCAGGCAAACAGTGCGGTTTCATTGAATCCTGTAACAGAGAACAACCCGAAGTCGGTCGAAGCGTGCGTGCCCAAGTAGCCCGTCAGCGGCATCACAATCAACAGGCCGTACAGTCCCGCGTGCGCGACATGGGCAAGCCAGTGCTCCAGCTTCGATCCCGGAGGCTCTTCGGGTTGCACATCCAGCAGACGCCAAAGCAGCCGGGGCAACACCAGAAAGCCGACCAGCAAGCCAAGTACCCAATGGATGTTGAGCACGAGCAGGGATTCGGGCTGGGTGTCGTAGTCCATAAACCAGATGACGTAATAGACGACGATGTAAGCGCCGATGAAGGCCTCCGCGCTCGTCCAGTGGAAGAGCTTTGCCAAGACACCAAATCGGGTTTTGTTATTGCGCCATTGCATCGGGAATGTCCTCAGCACGAACAGGTCCGAGAACTCCTTGAGGTGCAGCGCTCGGAAGTCCCGAATCGTGCGGTGCTTGGGGAAGTTGCACGCCGCCAGCATCCGGAACGCCAGGTCCTCGTGCAATCGGCGCTCAATCTTGCGCGAACTGAACACC
>JAKANU010000070.1 GCA_021812315.1 Pseudomonadota bacterium | reverse complement strand
CTTCATGCATGCTCTCGAAAAGGCTATCACATCAGAGCCTAGCCACGCGCGCCGCGCGGCACTGCAGGCCATTCATACGGCTATGTTTGATGCCAAGCGCCGCGTCGAGAGCGTGCGCACCCATCTCGGCGCTGAGTTCGATGATTTGCTCGCGTCCATCCGCGATCTGTGAGGCTTGATATGGCACTGACCAAAGAACAGCGGGACGCACTCCCCGATTCGGATTTCGCCGTTCCCGGCAAACGCGCGCTGCCGATTCATGACCGCGATCATGTGCGCATGGCTTGGTCCATGCTCGATCACACCAAGGGGTTGAGCTACAGTGAGAAGGCCGACGCCAAGCGTCGCATCCTGCGCAAAGCGCGCGAGCTCGGTATCGACACCAGCGATTGGGGCGCCCATCAAAGCGCGCACATGGGCATCGAGCCCAGCGGGCCGAACGACGGCGGCATGCAGGCCATGCATTTCGAGGCGATGGCGCTCGATGTGCCGGACACCCCTGGGCACCCGAACAAGGTGCCATTCTCGGGCGTTCTCACCCGCGTGGATGAGCCCAGCGACCAGCCTGTCGGTGGCGCCAATGGCAAGTGCGTGCTAATCCCAAAAGCGGTCGCTGAAAAAGCGCTGTCGAGCCTGCTTGGCATGGGCGTGGATTACCAGCCGACCCTCTCCGGGCATGATCCGCAAAAGAAGATCGGCATTATCACGGGCGCCACAATTGAAGGTGATGGCGTCCACATCGCAGGTTTTTTGTACGGCGCGGACTTTCCGGCCGTGGTGGCTGAAATTCAGTCGAAGAAGGCGCTTCTGGGCTTCTCGTATGAGGCTCAATCGTCTGTCGCCGACTGGAACAGCGATCCGGTCGAGGTGACGAGCTGTGTTTTCACTGGCGCCGCAATCCTGTTCAAGGACAAGGCCGCCTACACCACAACCTCACTTGAGGCGTCCGCCTCTACGGAGATCAACGATATGGACATCAAAGAGCTGTTGGCCGCCGTCAAGGCCGCCGTGAAAGAAGAAACCGCGCCCATCATGGCCGACGTGCAAGCCCTCAAGGCCAGCGCTGGCAAGCTGGAAGCCGCCAACGTGCTGCACCGCGTGAAGAAACACGCGGATGCGCTACGCGCCGCGGCTGATGGCATGGAAGCCGAGGGATTTGGCGCGCATGAGCGTCATGGCCACGTCGCCGTGCTGCACCGCATGGCCGACAAGATGGAAGCCGAGGCCGTCATGGGCAAGCTTCCCCATCTGTGGCGCGACCACGATTGGCTCGAAGCCGGAGCTGATCAGACGGGCGGCGACAAGGCCCTGACGGAACAGGTGCAGACCCTGCAAGCTGAAATCAAGGCGCTCAAGGATCAAGGCTTTCAGGCCGCTGCTGCGCCGACGAAGCCCACGGATGCAGCGCCAGCCCAAAAGCCTGACTTGCAGGCCGCTGCCGTCAAACGCGATGCCGTGCTCAAGCGCGATGCCGAGTTGCGTGCCGCTGGCGCCAGCACGGCCAGTCGTCTGGCCGCCATCACCGCAGCGCGCATGGGCCTCAACGCCTAAGCCATCCACGCCATCCGCGAAAGCCGCCTTCGGGCGGCATTTCCATGAATGAAAGGAATCAAATCATGCCAAGCCAAGCCCAGATGATGAGCCTGAGCGCCGCAGCCGACTACCTCGGCACCGGCGCCATCGAGGTGAACGATTACGAGCCGGTCATTGCCGACATCGTTCGCCGCAGTTCCGTCGCGCTGCAGCGACTCAAAAACGTGCCAGCCACCGGCCAGCCGCACCGTTACTTCGATCAGACGGCGGTTGCGCAGGCGTCCTTCCAATCCACCGGCGGACAAGGCGGCGCGGCGATTGCTCCAACCGCAACGGGGCCGACCCGCACCGAGCGCCCGGCTTTCGTCAAGGCGGTCGTCGCGCAGTCGAACATCGCCCTGTTCGACAAGATGGTGACCCAGCAGCAGAAGAAGTTCGCCGAGGTCATCGCCAAGGACATCGACGACATCATCAGCGGCATCAACATCGCCCGCGCCTCCAACATCTGGAACGGCAACGATACGAGCCTGTCAGTGCCAACGACCGTGCAGTACGTCGGTCTGCTCACGCAGATCAGCACGCAGTATCAGGTCGCGGTGGGTGCGTCGATCATCGACGGCCTGAAATTCGCGGTTGCCGAGCTCGTTGGACAGCCCGGCTTCGCGCCGCGCCCGTCCGCGATCTACGTCAACCCGATCCTGGGCAACTACATCGACCAGGAAGCCAAGGCTGGGCAGATCTTCCTCAACGAGGTCGAGGTCGTGGCTGGCGTGAAGGTCAAGGCCATCAGCACGCAGGCCGGCGACCTGCCGCTGATCGGTGATGCGTTCCTGCCCGCAGCGACCGCCGCCGCTTACGGGTTCTCGGCCCCTCCGGCTGGCAACAAAAACTACTTCGCCGTCATCCTCATGGAAGATGAAGTGGAAATGCCCTACGTGAGCGGCGAGACGGACAACCCGAACCCCATGCTGTTCCAGCTGGGCCTGACCGGCAATCTGTCCGGCCAGTTCGTGGGCGTCAAGTTCGATGCCGTCATCGCCAAGCAAGCGGCCTACGCGCACGCGACGGTCGCCGTCTACCGTCCGTAATTCACGCCAACCTGACAGCCGCCTTCGGGCGGCTTTTTTCTTTCTTGGAGACCTGCATGCGCATCTATCACGACAACCAGGCGGAACGGTTCACGGTCATCGTCAGCCCTGCCGTCAAACACAAGAACGTGATGGACTGGCGCAATCCTGGTGGTGCCCCCAAGACATTTCACGTTGTATTCCGTTACGGCACAGCGGAGGTGGATTCCAACCTCGGGAACTACATGGTCGATGAAGGACTCGCCAATTCTTCGCCGCTGATCGTGCCGGAGTCCGTGCGCGCAGAAGTGCGCAAGGGTCCAAAACTGTTCACGGCGCCTCCTGTCTCCGCCCGAAAAGCCGCGTAATCGGAAACGATCATGTCCCTCGAAACGTCTCAATCGAACGTCCACGCGATCACCGACGCGGGCGCCCTGGCGCAGGTATATGTCCCGTTGACCGGGGCTGGAGCACCGTCGTTCACGGCCGGTGTCTCGCAGGTCATTCCCTCCGGGGGCTATCCGCGCGTGGCCATCACGCTCACCAGTTCGCTTGCTGGCACGCTGTCCGTGCAACGCTACCTTGACGCCGCCGGCACGATCCCGCAAGGCGCTCCCGTCACGCTGGCACTCACGGCGGCCACATCCGCGACGCTCAACATCACGGACCTGGCCCCGTGCCAGTCATTCACGATCGGCGTGCCGAGCGGCACTGTGCTCACGAACGCCGCCATGTTGCTGCAGAGCCGGTAAATGAGTGCTCAGTACCTGCAAGGGGCGGACCTTGCGGCGTTCGGCGTGCCCAACGCCACCGCACCCCAGATCCAGCAGGCAAGCAGCCAGATCGACGTTTTCCTGCAGCGCCGCGAGGGGCTGTTGTGGGCACCCGATGCAAGCGGCAACCCGTGCTATATGGAAGGCCTGAGCGCAGCCATCACCTTGACGCTGCAGTCATCCATCAATCCAGGCACGTCCGTCGTGGCAACGCTGCAAGGCCCGACAGTCGGACTTCAAATCGGCGCGGTGCTGGTGGCTGACATCCAGACGCCTGCGGCCACGGAGGCGCTTGTCGTGCAGGCCATCACGGGCCAACAGGTGACATTCGCAGCCGTCAAGTTCGCGCACGCCGCGAACGCCCAGCTGTCCGCAGGACTCTCTATCGTCGAGCAACGCACGATGCCGCAGGACCGCCCGCTGACGATGCTGGCAAAAACACCCGTCATGAACGTCCTGTCTGGTGTCGGGCGATATGGCTACATGCGCCGCGGAAGCGACGCCATCGGCTCCATTGATACCTACAGCCTCCTGGCCGTGATGTCCAAGTTCGGAGGGCCGCCCGCGTGGGAGCCCTTTACGCCGCAGGCCAACAGCATCGACCCGCAGACCGGACAGCTGTGGGTTCCGGCTGGCGTCCTGCTGGCCTACTACACCGAAATCCGGGTGCATTACGTGGCTGGATGGACCTACGCGAGTCTCCCGGCTGACGTCAAGCAGGCCTGCGCGAACATCATCAACAACATCGTGGCCACGGCTGGTGTGCCTGGCACGATGCAGCGCGTACAGACCGGAGCTGCCGCCATGCAGCGATTCGCCTCTCAGGGCGGCGCGCTTTCCAGTCTTGTGCTCGATGACGACACAAAGATGCTGCTCGCGCCTTACCGCGCGCGCCTGCTGGCATGAGCTTCCTTTATCCGTTCAACGTGTCCGTGCAGCGCGCATCCGGCACGCTCACGCAGACCCAGGACGGCGCAGCACAGGGGTCCACCGTCATCGCAGCCAGTCTGCCCGCGTCCATCCAGCTCAAGCGCGACAAAGGATTCAGCGCGCCCGTTGGATTTCAGGGGGGCGCGACGAACACGAGTGCCCCGATGCCGGCGTGGATGATCTATCTGCAGGCGACTGCGCCACAGATCATGGACGGTGACATCGTGACCGATCTCGTCACCCCGACGCGGCAGTGGAAGGTCGACGCTGCGGAATTCACGTCACTGGGCTGGCAACTCGGCTGCACGCCGTTCAAGCCCGATGCTTGAAGTCAGCCTCACTGAAGCGATCGAGCAGATCGGCCTGATGCTCAAGCGCGCAGCGAATCCGCTGCCGGTTCTGACGCGCATCGGCGCGTCCGAGGTGGAAAACATTAGAACGCTCATCACGAACGACAAAACGTCGCCGTGGGGGGACGCATCCGAGCCGTGGGCACCATGGGCACCATCCACGGCCGCTTACCGCGAGCACAAAGGCAATGCGGATCAAGGGTTGCTGTGGGATGACGGCGACCTGTTGCGCAGCATCCGGGCTGAGACGCACATGTACGGCGACGTCGGCTACGGCACGCTGGAGGTGGGCAGCGATCTCGACTATGCGGTGTTCTTGCAAGACGGCACGGATCGCATGCCGGCGCGCAAATACCTCGGGTGGAACGAAGCGATCTTCCCCATCTACGAACTCATGCTCATGGGGTGGATGGAGTTCGGCAGCGAAACGGCATTCCTGTGAAGCGCGCGCTATTTGTGGGTTGGCTCATCTGGATCCTGGCGATTTCCGCAGTCTTCGCGCCGGTCCTGTTTGCCTTCGCCTGCATGCAAGCGATCCTGGCCGTGGCAGCCAACATGTTGGGCCGCGTGTTTCACGCACTGACCGTCGGGACATTTCGATGAAGCGCATCCGAATCTTCCAGCAGCACACGCAGGCTGGCGTGACATTTCCGGCCGGTTCGGAAATCGATTTGCCGGACGCCGATGCCGATTTCGTGCTCGCCGCCGAGGGCGCGCGCAGAGCCGAACTCATCAAGGAACAGGCACGCGTGGAATCGATCCTGGCCGACCTCAAGAAGGGTGACACGAAGTGATTGCCGAGTGCGCGCAGGACCTGCTCACGAAGGTGCAGAGCATTCCGGCGCTCGCCTCGTCCACAGGCCTGGCCATCGGGGGCGTGCTACCCGATCCAGGCGCGACGAAGATCGCATTGCCTGCGGCCTGGATCCTTCACAAGCGCGCCAAGAACACGCGCGATGGCGCGGCCAACATTGCGCTGCCGTCAACCGTGGCGCAGGCTCTCCTGACCTATGTCGTGGCGCTGTACGTGCCCACCTCGAACCAGATCGCCACGCAGCTGCCGCTGATGCAGTCGGTGCTCAAAGCCATTCACGGCACCACGGGACCGAGCGGCCAGCGCTGGTACTGGGAATCGCATGACCTGGCCTCGTTCAACGTGGACCGCATGATCTTTCCCATGTTTTTCTCGATCAACGCCGCATTCTGACCTTCTGATTTTCAACCAAGCCGCCCTGGGCAACCTCGGCGGCTTTTTCGTTTCTGCCGCCCTGCGCGGCTTCTTTTCGGAGTTCCAATATGCCTGCGCAAACGGATGCAACGTATTACATCGGCCAGGGCAAGTGCTACTTTGCCCCACGCCAGACCAACGGCCCCATCATCGGCGGCTACCAATATTTCGGTGACACGCAATCGCTGCAGGTCAACAGCAAGCAGAAGACCGTGGACGTCGAGGAAAACGTGACCGGCTACGGCGGCATCGCCCTGCACGCTCCCGTCTCCATCCCGCTCGATTTCAAGCTGCAGCTGCCGGTCTGGACGATGAATAACCTAACGCTGGCACTGTTCGGCACCAATTCCGGCGTGAATGCTGGGGGCACCGTTGCATCGGAAGCCCTCACGGTCTACACCGATGGCGGCATGACGCGCCTGGCCAACTTCGGCCTGACCGCAGCCCCCACGCTCAACACGGCAACCGGTATCGTGAGCGGCCTGACCTACACGGCTGGCGCTGGCTACACCTCGGCGCCTGCTCTTACGTTCAGCGCGGCTCCCGCGGGCGGTGTGACTGCAACCGGCTACGTGACCGTTGCGGGCGGCGTGATTACCGGCGCGTTCCTCACCAATCCGGGCCGAGGCTACACCGTTGCACCGACTGCGACACTCACCGGCGGTGGTTTCACCACGGCTGGCACCGTGACGGCCTCGATCACGCCCAAGACTCTCGTAGCTGGCACGGACTTCAGCTATGACGCAACTTACGGGCAAGTCACGCCGATCACGACCGGCAGCAGCTTTTTCAGCGCGATCTACCCTCCCACGACGCCCATCCCGTTGACCGCTGGCTACACCTACGGCGCGAACAACGGCACGGTCAACATGCTGACGGTGCCGTCCCCGGAAATCTCGCTCCAATTCAACGGCCTGAACGTCGCAAACCCGGTCGCTGGTGGATTCGCACCCGTCCCCGTGCTGATCAAGCGCGCGAAGCTCGACTTCACGAAGATGCTTGACCTGATCTCCAAGAAGGAAGGCATTCTGGAGCTCGATGGCGCGATCCTGTACGACGCCACGGCCACCGATGGCGTGCCTTACGGCCTGTTCGCCAAGGCCTGATAGCCCATGAGCCAACTCGATGTGCTGTACCCCGCTGGCAAGGATGTCGACGCCGGCGGCGAAACCATCACCATCAAGCCCATCAAGTTCGGGCAGCTTCCCCAGGCTTCCCGGCTGATTGCGCCAATCAGCAAGCAGATTGCCGCAGCGTTCAGGGCCGACGATTCGCGCACCGTGATCGATACTGCGGCGCTGTTCGTCGAACTGCTGGCCAACAGCGGCGATGCGCTGCTTGCGGCGCTCGGCTTTTTCATCGGCAAGCCGCGTGAATGGTTCGATGGAATCGAAAACGACGAGGGCCTGGCGCTGCTCAACGCGGTGTTTGAGGTGAACGCGGATTTTTTCAGCCGCCGCGTCCTGCCGCTGTTCGCCCAGGCGGTCGCGGAGACTCCCTCGGATGGGGCGACATCATCGGCGCCCTTGTCGCCAGCGGACACCGAAGAGACGACATCGACGGCTACACCCTAGCGCAGATCAGCCTCTACTTTGCCGCAGCCCAGCGTCAGCGGCGCCGCGCCATCGCCGACCAGGTGCGCGCGGTGTCGCTGGCGATCGGCGGGGCATTCGGAGCCGACATCAACGCAACGATGAAGGAACTTGACGAGTGAAATCGAACAGGTCCTCATACGACAGCAACAACACCCGGTTTGCGCGAGCGAGCCGGACCGCCGATGGCGCGTAGCTCGAGACGGAGACGACCGCCGCGACGCCTGCCTTGTACATGGGCGCGCCCGCGGCAACCTCCTGTACGGCGGAAAGGTTGACCGGGGCCTGCCACTTCTTCACCTGACTCACGACGCGCACGCTCTGGCATTCGGCGATCACATCGACGCCGAAGTCTCCAGACGTGCGCGTCATTTTGCACATCCAGCCCTGCGTTTTCAGCACGGCTGCGCAGTGATGCTCGAAAGCGACGGGCGACATGGCGGCGATGTTGATACCTTTGAGCATGGCGCACTGGCGCTCTCGATAGGCCGGCTCGCGGAATCGGTAGTAGACGATCACGCGGCATCCCAGCAGCCACAGTCCGCGCAGCACAACGAACAGCAGCAACAGTGGCAGCACGAGAAGTGCCGCCCCTGCCAGTTCATCGTTTTTTCGACGGCCCATTTTTTCGGAAGCAATCCATGTCTGAAATGCAAGTCTCGATGCGGCTGTCGCTGCAAAATCTCGCAAGCGGGCCGCTCGGGGAATTTGCCGATCAGATCAAGGCGCTTGAGCCGGTCATTGCGAGCCTGAATGCGAAGTTTGCCACATTCGGGCGTTCGCTTCGGGCCGTGGGCGACAACGCGGGCGCTGGATCGGCCGGCATGACGCGCTTTGAAAGTGCCGTCACCGCGATCAGTGAAAAGCTCGTCGCATTGGAAACCAAGCTCGGGGCGTCTGTGGACGGCTTCGCGCAGTTCGGGATGAATGCCCGCGAAGCCGCTGCTGGCGTCAATGAAGCAGGGGCGGCCATCGGTCTGGCCACACGAAGGATGGACGCCGCAGCCGTGAGCACGCGCGCTGCACGCGAGGAAATGACCGGCTTTGGTAATGCCATGAAAGGCATGGCCGAGATTTGGGCTGGGCTCAAGATCGAGCATGGCATCCGAAACACGATTCACAGCGCGTCCGACTTTCAACAGACGCTGCTGCGGCTTCAAGTGCGTAACATCCCGCAAGCCGAAAAAGACGCGATTATCGCGCGCTCGAAACAGGAATCTCGCCAGAACCCTCTGTTCAGCTTCAATGACACGCTGAAAGCAAATCTCGCGTCCCTTCCCGGATTGCCGGGGAATTCAGCCTACTCGCAGAAAATGCGGGCGGACCTCATGCCGTTGGCACTTCAGGTGGCGTCTGCCGCGAAGTACATCGGCGGCGATAAATCGAGCGTCGAACACCTCGTTCAAAACATCTTTGGCGTCGTCGATGCCATGGGCGGCGCGTCCAATGTTGACCGCGCCCGCGCTGTGATGGGCGCAATCGTGCAGGCGATCAATGGCGGAGGCGGAAAAGTCGGCATGCAGTCGATGGAAACGTATCTGCGCATGCGCAATCGAGCCGCCACGACGACGATGCCGATCCCTGAGTTCATCAAGGAAATGGCAATTCTTGAGGAATTTAAAGCTGCGGGCGGCGGAGGCGCGGGGGGCAATACACGAGGCGCCACGCTACTCAATGCGATCCAGCAATTGAGCTATGGCGGTCTAATCTCGAAGGCTGGCGCCAATTTGCTATCCCAGATGGGCATTGTCAGCCCGAAGTCCATCACGCAATACGGTCACAGCAGCACGCAAGCGGTGCTGGCACCAGGCGCCATCCTCGATTCAGCGATGGCTCAGCACAGCACGGCAAACTGGGTGCAGGACGTGATGGTGCCGCGCATGCTGAAGTACACCCAAAAGAATTGGAAGTCCTTTGGGTACAAATCAGGATCTGCAGCAGACCTGAACAACATCACCGAAGCTGGCAATGCGCTGGCAATCGCAGCAGGCTATCTCAGCAAGCTGCGCGTGGGCGGCATGACGCTCGGGTCTGGAATCTCCATGCTCGGCAATCCGGCGTCTGGCGCGGCCATCAACGAAGATGCGGCCCAGATGGAGCACTCGAAAAACGCAGCGCAGACGCAAGCGGCAATCCAGAAGACGTATGCCGCGAATATGGGGGCGTTCCACAAGCAAGTGCAAAGCTTGTCAACCGCGCTTGGCGTGACCGTGATCCCGGCACTCACAAAGCTTGCGCACTGGCTCACCGAAGCTGTAACGTGGCTTGCGAAGTTCGCCCGAAACCACAGAGTGATCAGCTTCTTTACCGAGCTTGGGGGCGCCCTTGGCGTGCTCATTCTCGCCGTCAAAGGGTTTGGACACATGATCTTTGGCGTCAACGTCAAGGTCTTTGGGGCGCTACGAAGTCTGGCTTCGGGGATCTGGACCGGCGCTAAAGGCGTCTGGAATTTCGGCAACGCGGCTATTGGTGCGGCAAAGAATCTCTACACCGGGATTGAGGACGCACTACGAATCGCCGGGACTTCCCTGGGCGAAGTCGCCTCCGTCATCGTGCGGCGCGTGTTCCTGCCGGCCTATCTTCTGCTCCATGCTGGGACCCTGAACAGCGGAGAGAACGCTGGCCTTCAGTCCAAGCGCGCCAAAGCAAAGGCGCTCGTTAATGATGGCTATACCCCCTGGGGCGCGAAGCTCCCAGCAGGCCAACATTGGTCCGCGCCTGGCGCGAAGGGCTCAGGGGTTGAGGCGTCTCCTGAGCAAACCTATTTCGCGTCAATCCAGAAAGCGATGGCGCAAGTCCACATTCCCGGCGGCAATCCGCTCGATCTGGGTGGCGTAGCTGCTGGATCGGGTATGCATCATGCCAGGAAAGTTGCGCATCACCTGTCGCCGCAGCAGATGGCCGCGGGCTGGGGCCTGCAGGATCTGCACCGCGCGGGCACCGAAGCCAACAGGCAGGCGGCGCAGTGGGACCGTCAGGTCAGCCAAGCGAAGAACGCGGTCACGTCCATCGGCGCGAAAGACACTCCGGCTGGCGTGCGCGCCAAGTGGGGCCAGTACGCATCCATTCTGTCGGCCGCAGGCTCTCCTGCGCTCGCTGCACAAGCGCAGGCGCATGGCGACAAGCTGGCGAAGCAACTCCAACTCAAGGACGCGAAATCGACACTTTCCGGGCTGCAGTCAGACCTGTCGAACCAGACGAAGCTCAACGCCGCACAAGTCACCGCAGGTGTGCTTACCCCGGACCAGGCGCAGGCCAAGACGCTTGCGGATCAGCGCGCCGCCGCTCCTGCGCTGCTCGCTGCCGCTCAGGCCGTGAAGCGGTATGAACAGGCGCTTGGACAGTCCACGACGGCAATCGACACCACGATCACCAAAATCAAAGACCTTGGCCAAGGTCTCACGCAGCTGCAGCAGAAGATTTCCAACGGCGCCCAGGGCGCCCTGCAGGGATTCTTCTCCGCGTTCATGACCGGCAACAAGACGTGGAAGCAGATGGGCGACCAGTTCGTCACGAGTTTGCTGAAAAGCATGAATTCGGCGGTTTCGCAAAACCTCTCGCAAGGATTGATTCAGGGGCTGTTCGGACCATCGACGGGTGCCGGCAAAGCATTGCGCGGGTTCAGCGGCTCAGGTGGGGCGATGTCCAGTATCGGAAGCTGGATCGGCAACCTGTTCAGCGGCTCATCGAGTGCAGCCGGAGGCGCTGCAGCGTCCGCAACAGCTGGCGGGGGGTGGATGAGCGCCATCGGTGGCTGGCTGAGCACCATCGGATCATCCTTCGCTTCCGGCATCGACACCGTGCCGCACGACATGGTGGCGCAAATCCACAAGGGCGAAATGATCGTGCCGGCATCGGGCGCCGAAGCGATCCGCTCCGGTGCGCTCGGCGGCTCCAAGCAGGTCCACCTTACCGTGCACGCGATGGACAGCCAGAGCGTGATGCAGGCGCTCCACGGCGTCGCACGCGAAGCGTCGTCGCTGTTCGGCGCGACCAATCAGAACCTGAACCTGGGCTACTGATG
>JAKANU010000069.1:840-11511 GCA_021812315.1 Pseudomonadota bacterium | reverse complement strand
CAGGGCGCTCCGACATGAACTACATTTTCAATCCTCCTGCTCCCGTCAGCGTGCCGGTGTCGGGCGTTGCCAAGCGCTTTCCGGTGCACCGCATCTACTGCGTCGGGCGCAACTACGAAGAACACGCCAAGGAGATGGGTTTTACCGGTCGCGAGCCGCCATTCTTCTTCATGAAGCCGGCCGATGCGGTGGTCGTCGTTGAGGCCGGCACGACAGCGCAACTTCCCTACCCCAGTCTGACCAAGAACCTGCACCATGAGATTGAACTGGTGGTGGCGATCGGCCAAGGTGGCAGGAACATCCGGGCTGCGGATGCCCACAAGCACATCTTCGGTTACGCCGTGGGCCTGGACATGACACGGCGTGACCTGCAAAACGACATGAAAAAACAGGGACGGCCCTGGTGCATCGGCAAGGGCTTTGATCATTCCGCGCCGATCGGTCCGATCACTGTCGCTGCCGCGGCCGCCGGCATCGATCAGGCTGAAATCGTGCTTCAGGTCAACGGCGGGGAGCGCCAGCGCAGTCATATTTCAAAACTGATCTGGAACGTTGCGGAAACGATCGAACACCTGTCGAGTGCCTGGGAATTGCAAAGCGGCGACCTGATCTACACCGGCACACCCGAGGGCGTCGGCCCGGTCGTGGCTGGTGACACGTTGGTTGGCACAATCACCGGACTGACACCGATCACAGTCACGGTTGTCTAGTCGCAAGCATGCTGCGCACGCCGATCAAACATTGCAGAAACTGCGGCGGCGTCGTGGTCTACCGCATACCGGAGGATGGCGACACGCGCGAACGCGCTGTCTGCGCGGGTTGTCAGACGGTGCACTACGAAAACCCGCTCAATGTGGTTGGTACCGTGCCGCACTACGGCGACAAGGTGCTGCTGTGCAAGCGAAACATCGAACCGCGCTGGGGCAAGTGGACCCTGCCCGCGGGCTTCATGGAACTCAACGAAACGGTGGCCCAAGGCGCCGCCCGAGAGACCGTCGAAGAGTCGGGTGCGCAGTTTGAGCTTGAAGAATTCTTTTCTCTGCTCAATGTGCCGCGCGTGGGCCAGGTACACATGTTCTACCGCGCGCGCCTGCTCAGCGATAGCTTCAAGCCCAATTTTGAAACTCTGGAGGCCCGACTCTTTACCGAGGAACAAATTCCCTGGGACGAGATCGCATTCCGAACCGTGCGCGAAACGCTCAAGCACTACTTTGCCGACCGGCGCGCGGGCCAGTTCACAGTTCATGCCATTGACATCGTTTAGCCAGCCACGAGCAGCTGTCAAACTCGTGGCAATCTAATCGTCAGAGCGCTTCTCTTCCTTGGGCTGCACATCAGTGATGTCGGCCGCATCGCTATGCCGCGTTGCTTGACGCTGTGCGGGCTTGGGATAGAAGCGGTTCCACACGGCCCGGCGATCGACGTGAAAGGTCCAGGGTTGCAAGGGCTTGCCGCTGAGCCGCGCCCACACCAGCCGCAGCAGCCCGAGCAGGAGCACCAGCCAGGCCACTATCAGCAGTGCGGCCAGCGCGATGACCACCAGCGGCATCAGGGCCAGGCGCAACAACACACCCGGGAGGCGTTCGATGAAATTGTTCAAGCGGCCGCTCCCGGGCGCTTCACCTGAAGTTGTGCCGGTCCAGATCTCAGTGCAGTGGTGCGCCGGTCTTGGCCTGGAGCTCCTCGCGCGTCACGCCGGGGGCCATTTCCACCACCTTGAATCCGGCCGGCGTCACATCGATAACCGCCAGATCGGTGATGATCCGGTTGACCACGCCAACACCGGTCAGCGGCAGCGTGCACTCGGGCAGCAGTTTGAGATCAATGGTGCCATCCTTCTTCTTGGCCACATGCTCCATCAGGATGATCACCTTCTTGACGCCGCCCACCAGATCCATCGCGCCGCCCATGCCCTTGACCATCTTGCCCGGGATCATCCAGTTGGCCAGATCGCCCTTGTCACTGACCTGCATGGCACCCAGAATACTCAGGTTGATCTTGCCGCCGCGAATCATGGCAAAGCTGTCATGGCTGCCAAAGATCGACGAGCCGGGGATAGTGGTGACGGTCTGCTTGCCCGCATTGATCAGGTCAGCGTCAACCTCATCGTCCGTGGGAAAGGGGCCGATGCCGAGCATGCCGTTTTCGCTCTGCAGCCAGACTTCCTTGTCCGGACTGACAAAATTCGCCACCAGCGTGGGCAATCCGATGCCCAGGTTGACATAAAAACCGTCCTGCAATTCTTCTGCGGCTTTGGCCGCCATTTGGTCGTGTGTCCAGGCCATGATCAAACTCCTGCTTTCTGTGTCGTTTTCTCGGTGATGGTGCGCTTCTCAATGCGCTTCTCTGGTGTCGCGTTCAGCACGATGCGGTGCACGTAGATGCCCGCCAGATGCACGGCGTCAGGATCAAAGCTGCCGGTCTCGACAATCTCTTCGACCTCGACAACGGTGATCTTGCCTGCCATCGCCACCGCCGGGTTGAAATTGCGCGCGGTGCGGCGAAAAATCAGGTTGCCACTCTTGTCCGCCTTCCAGGCCTTGACCAGAGAGACCTCGGGCAACAGGGCACGCTCCATGACATAAAGGTGACCATCGAACTCCTTGGTTTCCTTGCCCTCGGCGATCAATGTGCCCACGCCGGTGCGAACGTAAAAGGCCGGGATGCCAGCGCCGCCGGCGCGCAAGCGTTCGGCCAAGGTGCCCTGGGGCGTGAACTCAAGTTCGAGTTCACCGGCAATGTACTGGCGCTCGAACTCCTTGTTCTCTCCAACATAGCTTGAAATCATCTTCTTGATTTGCCGGGTCTCGAGCAATTTGCCCAGGCCGAAGTTGTCGACGCCGGCGTTGTTGGAAATCGCCGTCAGATCCTTGACACCGCTGGCGCACAGGGCGTCGATCAGGGCTTCGGGAATGCCGCATAGCCCAAAGCCGCCCACGGCCAGCAGTTGCCCGTCGTGGACAATGCCTTCGAGCGCCTTGGCCGCGCTGGGGTAAATCTTGTTCATTGATTGTTCTCCTGTTAAAAAGCTTTGCCCTACCATACTACTTAGCGACATACGTAGTTCTTCTTAACTACCAACCCGGGGCATCATGCGCGCATTTTATGGACATTGACTATCGTCTCGCCTTTGATCTGGCACCGGTCGGCTTGGCGCTTTCGCGCAATCGCATCATCGTCGATTGCAACCGGCGCCTGTGCGAGATGTTTGGCGCATCGCGCGAGTTGTTGCTGGGCCAGTCGTTTCAATTGCTGTACCCGAGTGCGATCGAGTTTGAGCGCACCGGCTCGCGCATCGCACCCATATTGAACCACCGCGGCACTTACGCCGACGACCGGATCATGAAGCGCTCCAGCGGCGAGACCTTCTGGTGCCACGTCAGCGGACGCGCGCTGAATCAGTCGGCACCGCACGAAGCCGGAATCTGGGCCTTTGAAGACCTCAGTGCCAGCCGGGTGGTGAAGGCCGAACTGACGGCGCGCGAGCGCGAGGTCGCCGCGCGCTTGCTCGATGGCCTGACCTCGAAGCAAATTGGCAAGACGCTCGCCATCAGCCATCGCACGGTTGAAATCTACCGCGCCAGACTGATGCGCAAATACAAGGCAGCCAATACCGGCGATCTGGTCTCGCGGCTGATGGCAGGATGAAGCCAGCGTCCTGGCAGCGGACAAAGTGTTACAGTCTGCCGGGCCGAGCATAAAAACAACAAGGTCCGGCAGCAGGGAGCGACATGTTCAGTTTTGCCATCGGCGGAGTCGGATTCAGCGAGCAAGCGCGGCGACGTTTTGCGCTGCCTTTGCTCGGGCTGCTGATCGCCGGTGGATTTGCCGGGAACTATTTCAATGTCCTGCTGTTCCTGGACATCCATTTTCTGTTTGGCAGCGTATTTGCCATGCTGGCGCTGCAGTTCTTCGGCACCGGCCCGGGGGTTCTGGTTGCCGCGCTCATCTCGAGCTATACCTACGTCTTGTGGAACGAGCCCTACGCGATTGTCATCATGACCGCGGAGCTGGCGGTGGTCGGCGCGCTGATGGAGCGACGGCGCATCGGCATGGTGCTGGCCGACACCATCTTCTGGCTCGCCATTGGCATGCCTTTGGCTTACTTTTTCTACGCCGACGTGTTGCGCACGCCCCTGAGCAGCACCGCCATCATCATCACCAAGCAGGCTCTCAATGGCATTGGCAATGCCTTGCTGGGTCGATTGATCTTTACCGGGTTTTCACTCGCCACCCGCTCGTCCCAGGTCACGCTTGGCGAGACCATCTACAACTTGCTCACGGCCTTTGTCCTGGTCCCGGCGCTGGTCCTGCTCACGGCGGGTGGACGCGCAGATTTCACCAGCACCGATTCGCTGATTCGAACTTCTTTGCGCCAGCAGCGCAAGAACGCCAGTCAATACATGGATCAATGGGCGCACAACCAGAAACGCGCGATCACGCATCTGGCGGGACTCGCCTCCACCTATTCGCCCCAGCAGATGCAGGCGCATCTGGATCAGGCCAGACTATCCGACGACAATTTTGAGCGCCTTGGCCTGCTCGACCATCAAGCGGTGTTTCGGGCCTATTCGCCGCAATACGATGAACTCGGGCAAAGTCCGATTGGCAAGAGCACGCAAGGCAGCCCGATTCTGACGAAGCTCAAGCAGCTTCTCAAGCCGATGCTCTCCGAGGTGGTCATCAGCCGGGTGGGCAAACCGCGTCCGATCGTTCTGTTGGTGGCTCCCGTACTCAATCAGGGACAGTTTGCCGGCTACGTGGCAGGCACCCTCAACCTGGCTGAGATTCGCACCTTTCTGGACCAGGGCGTGACTGACCATGCCTCGCGTTACACCCTGCTCGACAAGGGCGGCAACGTGATCCTCACAAACTACCAAGGTCAGACGGTGATGCAGCCGTTTGTGCGTGGCCGCGGCAAGCTCTCTCACCTGGATGCACAGATCGACCGGTGGGTCCCGCCGCTGCCGGCCAACACGCCCGCCTCGGAACGCTGGCGGGACTCGCTCTACGTCACGGAAACCCGGGTTGGCGATCTGGCCGAGTGGACCCTGATCCTGGAGCAGCCCGTCGCGCCGTTCCAGAAGGCACTTTATGACGACTACACACGCAAGCTGCTGATGCTGCTGGGCATCCTGCTCCTGGCGCTGGCACTGGCCGAGTTGCTGAGTCGTCGAACCCTGGCCACAGTCAAGAATCTCAGCGCCCTGACGCACGACCTGCCCACCAGGCTCTCGGCCCCCAGCAACGCCGTGACCTGGCCGGAAACGGCGGTTCAGGAGACCGCCGAACTGATCGAAAACCTGAAGGTCATGGCGCAGTCGCTGGCCGAGCAGTTTGCCCAGGTCCGCAAGGCCAACGAGAACCTGGAACGCAAAGTCGATGACCGGACACAGGAACTGCGGGAGAACGAGAAGAAGCTCTCGCTGATCCTCAACAGTGTTGATGCGTGCATCTACCTCAAAGATCTGCAAGGGCGCTATCTTTTTGCAAACCACAGCATGTGCGAGCTGACGGCCACGCACAGCTCGGAACTCATCGGTTGCAGCGACGAAGACCTTTTTGATGCCGCCTCGGCGAAACTGATGCGTGCCAACGACCGCCTGGTTCTCGATCGGGGAGAAACCGTGCGCACCGAAGAACAGGTCGTCACACGCCGCGGCCCAAGGCGGGTGACCCTGCTCAGCGTCAAACTGCCCCTGCACGACAAGGCGGGTGTGATCTATGCACTGTGCGCGGTCTCGACCGACATCACCCGGCGCAAGGCGCTGGAGGACGAAGTGCGCCAGTTGGCCTTTTACGATCCGCTGACCCTGCTGCCCAATCGACGCCTGCTCGACGACCGCCTGGGTCAGGCACTGGCCGCGAGCAAGCGCAACGGCCAGTGCGGCGCGCTGATGATGATCGATCTGGACAATTTCAAGCCGATCAACGATGAATTTGGTCACCAGATCGGCGACCAGTTGTTGGCGGAAGTTGCCCGGCGCCTGGTAGGCTGCGTGCGCGAGACCGACAGCCTGGCGCGTTTTGGCGGCGACGAGTTCGTGGTCATGCTCGGTGAACTGAGCCCGGATTTGGCCAGCTCGCTGTCACAGGCCGAGACGGTGGCCGAAAAGATCCGCGTGCGCCTGGCCGAGCCATACCTGCTGGCGGTCAATCGCGGCAGGGGTTCCGAGACCAGCGTTGAACACCACTGCACGGCCAGCCTGGGGGTGGCACTGTTCACCAGCCAGGACGCCGACGCCCAGGCGATCATCACGCGCGCCGACCGGGCCATGTACCGTGCCAAACGTGGCGGACGCAACCTGGTTCATTTTGGCGAGCTGCCTAGCTCCACAGTGACTCCACCTTGAGCAAGGTCAGCAAGCCCATGAGGGCGAAGATCCCCGCCGCCACCGTGTGCACCAGGCGCATGGAAATTCTGCCGGCAAAGCGCTCGCCCGCGAGAACCGCCGGTACGTCGGCCACCAGCATGCCCAGCGTGGTTCCGGCGATGACCCACAGTGGCGCAGCGTAGTGCGCGGCCAGGGCTACCGTGGCGATCTGCGTCTTGTCGCCCATTTCCGCAAGAAAGAAGCTGAGCAGCGTGGCGCCAAAGACACCGAGTTGCTGCGCAACCCGAGCCTCCTCGTCTTCAATCCGGTCGGGAATCATGGTCCATGCCGCCATGCCGATGAACGACAGCCCCAAGGCCCAGCGCATGACTTCCGGACTCACCACCGAAGTGATCCAGGCGCCAAAAAAGCCCGCCAGACCATGATTGATCAGGGTGGCGCAGACAATGCCGGCAATGATCGGCAGCGGCTTGCGGAACCGCGCCGCAAGCAGGAGCGCGAGCAACTGGGTCTTGTCGCCGATTTCTGCCAGCGCGACAACGCCAATCGAAAGAAGTAAGGCTTCCATGAAACTCCCGGGACTGACCGCCAAGAAGACTGCCCCGCGGTCAACCCAGGGCGCGCGATATTATCTGTCTTCTGTTTAAGGAGCCCAATCGATGACGCGTTACCCAGCCCCCGAACTCAAAGACCTGCCCGAGGACATCCGTGCCAAGGTGCTCGAAGTGCAGGAAAAGGCCGGCTTCATTCCGAACGTCTTTCTGGCGCTGGCCAGGCGCCCCGCAGAATGGCGCGCCTTTTTTGCCTATCACGACGCGCTGATGCTGAAGGATTCGGGCCTGAGCAAGGGCGACCGCGAGATGATCGTCACCACCACCAGCGCGGCGAATAAGTGCCTGTACTGCGTGGTTGCGCACGGCGCCATCCTGCGCATCTACGAGAAGAAGCCGATGGTCGCTGATCAGGTGGCAGTGAATTACCGCAAGGCCGACATCACACCACGCCAGCGCGCCATGCTCGATTTCGCCATGAAGGTGTGCCTGAAGTCCGATGAGATTTCAGAGGCCGATTTCACCGCGCTGCAGAAGCACGGGTTCAGCGACGAGGACATCTGGGACATCGCTGCCATCACGGCGTTTTTTGGCCTGTCCAACCGCATGGCCTCGTTCAGCAACATGATGCCCAACCCCGAGTTCTACCTGATGGGGCGCACGCCAAAAGCCAAGTAGGGACGCTAGCGGTGGGCACGGATCGAAATCAGGATGCCGGCCACGAACAGCACACAGGCGAGCATTTGCGCGGATGTCGGCCAGCGGGCGTCCCAGGCAAAGGAATACAGCAGGGCAAAGATGGTCTCGCTGACGATCAGCTGACCGCACAGGCTGGCACTCAGACGCTGGCTTGCCAGGTTCCACAGGATCGACCCAAGCCACGCTGAGCCGATCCCCGTTGCTATGCAAACAATAGCTGCCTGCGCCCGTGAATCAAGCGCTAGCAGAACTTTTGTCTCTGAACCACCGATCGCCCACAGGAGCATGGCACCCAGGCCCGTGGCCACACCCAGCCAGTTGGTCCATTCGGTCGCGTTGATCTCGGGGTGCCGCTGCAACCACCTTGAGTTCAGCAGCGCAAACGCGCTCCAGGACAGCATCGCCGCGACGGCCAAACCGATGCCTCGCCAAAAGACAGGCGTCATGCCGGGCAACGCACCGCCGCGCGTGATGTCCATCATCAACCACAGCCCGGCAGCCGTGAACACCAGGCCTGGCACCAGGCCACGCCAGCTCAAATGCCGCGGTTTGCCCAGCAACATCAGCAACAAGGGGATGGCGCCAATGATGAGCGTTGGCAACTCGGCCCCGATGTCGTTGATCGCCAGCACCAGCAGCAGGTAGTAGCCGGTAAAGCCCAGGGCACTCATGCCCAACGCAAACAAGGCCTGGCGCGGCGTGGGCAGGCGGTGCGCGCGCGGACCGACGATCATCACCAGCACCGAGACCAGGGCGTAACTCAGAAAACGCCCCACGGTCAGATCAACCGAAGACAGGCCCGGGGCCATCTGCGGCGCCACAAACACCAAGCCCCAGAAAGCCCCGGCACCCAGCCCGGCCAGAATCCCGGTCAGCATGACGCGCAGGGCGCCGCGGCGAGCCTAGGTGGCAAAACCGTCGTCCGCCGAAATGACCGCACCGTTGATGAAATGGCTCTCGTTGGCACACAGCATGACCAGCACGGCGTCAAGATCGCTGGCCTGGCCGACGCGCCGACGCGGCAGCATCTGCACGAGCTTCTTGCCCTGTTCGGTCTGCCAGTGCTGGTGGTTGATTTCAGTGTCGATGTAGCCCGGGCAAATGGCGTTCACATTGATGCCAAAGCGCCCCCACTCGAGCGCCATCGCCTTGCTCATCTGCACCACCGCCGCCTTGCTCATGCAGTACACGCCAATCTGCGGCAGCACCCGCAAACCGGCCATCGAGGCAATGTTGACAATGCGTCCGCCAATGAAGGTTCCGGGTGCCGCGCCCCGGGCCCGTGCCAGCATGCGCTTGCCGACTTCCTGGGCCACAAAGAAGGCACCCTTGACATTGGTGTTGAACATGAAGTCATAGTCCTGCTCGGACACGTCCTGAATGCGCTGCGTGGTGCTGACGCCCGAGTTGTTGATCAGGATATCAATCGCGCCAACTTCGGTCTCGGCATGCGCCACCGCAGACTTGATCGAGTCGTGATTGTTGACGTCGAGTTCGATCACATGCGCACTGCCGCCCTCGCCTTCGATCTGGGCGCGCAGTTCCTTGAGCCTGTCAAGACGGCGACTCGCCAACACCACCGCAGCGCCAGCGCGTGCCAGGGTTCTGGCAAACTGGGCCCCCAGCCCGCTGGAAGCCCCGGTAACAAAAGCCACCCGGCCCGAAAGATCCATGCAGTAAGCCATCTTCAAACTCTCCTTGGTTGATCGAAACGATCGCTCGATTATGTCCACTCAACGCATAAAATCAGTGTCGCATTTGAATTTTCCCCGGTCGTGGTCCGGTTCCTGACCGCGCAATCATTATCAAGCGAGTAACAGCATGAATAACCAGGAAATTCTGACCCAGTTCGGCCCCCGCGAAGCCATGGAGTACGACGTTGTGGTGGTCGGCGCCGGTCCGGCCGGGCTGTCAGCGGCGATCCGTCTGAAGCAACTCGCCACAGAGAAGGGACAAGAGGTCTCGGTGGTGGTGCTGGAAAAAGGCGCCGAGCCCGGCGCGCACATTCTCTCGGGCGCGGTGCTCGACCCTTTGGCACTCAACGAATTGTTCCCCGACTGGAAGGCCATGGGTGCGCCACTGAATCAGCCCGTCACCGACGAGGCGATGCTGTTTCTGAGCGAGACCAAGGGCTACCGTACGCCCAACTTCCTGCTGCCCAAGTGCAGCCAGAACCACGGCAACTACATCATCAGTCTGGGCGCTTTGACACGCTGGCTGGGCACCCAGGCCGAGGCGCTGGGCGTGGAGATCTTCCCCGGCTTCGCGGCTGCTGAAGTGCTGTACGACGAGCAAGGTGCGGTCAAGGGCGTGGCCACCGGCAACATGGGCGTGAACAAGGAAGGCGAACCGGGAGAAAACTTCCAGATCGGCATGGAATTGCACGGCAAGTACACGCTGTTTGCCGAGGGCTCGCGCGGACACCTGGGCCGCCAGCTGATTGAAAAATTCAAACTCGACGACGGCTGCGACCCGCAATCCTACGGTCTGGGCATCAAGGAGTTGTGGGAAGTTGACCCGGCGCGCCATGAACCCGGCCTGGTGGTGCACACCGCGGGCTGGCCGATGAACGACAGCACCTACGGTGGCTCGTTTCTGTACCACATGGAGGACAACAAGATCGCGCTGGGTTTCATCACCGGACTCAATTACGCCAACCCGTATCTCAGTCCGTTCGAGGAATTCCAGCGCTGGAAGACACATCCGAACATCCGCTACTACCTCGAAGGCGAGGAGCAAGGACTCAAGCCGGCCAAGCGCCTGGCCTATGGCGCGCGCGCCATCACTGCCGGTGGCCTGATGTCGCTGCCCAAAACGGTGTTCCCGGGGGGCGCACTGCTGGGTTGCGATGCCGGGTTTCTGAACGTCAGCCGCATCAAGGGCAGCCACACGGCGATGAAGTCGGGCATGTTGGCAGCCGAAGCCGCCTTTGACGCACTCAGCAAGGGACGCGCGCACGACGAGCTCAACGCCTTCCCCGAAGCCTTTGAGGCCAGTTGGCTGTACACCGAATTGAACAAGTCGCGCAACTTCAAGGCCTGGTTCAAATATGGACTGACCATCGGGTCGATGATGAACGGCTTCGA
>JAKANU010000069.1:0-830 GCA_021812315.1 Pseudomonadota bacterium | reverse complement strand
AAACCGGCTTCAAGGCCAGCTGGCTGCACGAAGAACTCTGGACCTACCGCAACTTCAAAAACTGGTTCAAGTACGGCCTGACGGTTGGGTCGATGATGAACGGCCTGGAGCAGTTTGTGCTGCGTGGCAACATGCCGTGGACGATCCGCCGTGACAAGCCGGATTACGCCTACCTGAAACCCGCCGCCGAGTGTGAACCCATTGTCTACCCCAAACCCGACGGCAAGCTCACCTTTGACCGGCTCTCGAGCGTCTACATCAGCAGCGCCAACCATGAGGAAAACCAGCCCTCGCACCTGACGCTCAAGGACGCCAGCGTCCCGGTCGCCATCAACCTGGCAAAGTATGCCGGCCCGGAGGCGCGCTACTGCCCGGCCGGCGTCTACGAGTTCATCAAGAACGACGACGGCAGCGATCGGCTGCAGATCAACGCCGCCAACTGCGTGCACTGCAAGACCTGCGACATCAAGGACCCGACGCAAAACATCGTCTGGATCACGCCCGAGGGCGGCGGCGGACCGAACTACGTGGGGATGTAGGGGGTGCAAGTCGTCATCACCGGCGGTGCCGGATTTCTGGGTGTACGCCTGGCGCGCACGTTGCTGTCCATGGGCGCGCTGTCGGTGGCCGGCGCAGTTGCACAGAGCATAGACCGCATCACGCTGGTCGATCGCGTGGCACCACCGGCGGATCTGCTGGCCGATGCACGGGTGCGCGCAATCACCGCTGACCTGATCACGCTCCTGCAAGCAAATAGCCCCGCAAGCCCCGTCGTCAGTGCGCAGAGCGCTATCATTTTTCATCTGGCGGCGGCGGTTAGCGGTGAGTGC
>JAKANU010000068.1 GCA_021812315.1 Pseudomonadota bacterium | reverse complement strand
CGATCTGATGGAGGGCGCCGTCGAGCGCGTGCGCCCCAAGATGATGACCGTGGTAGCGATCATGGCCGGCCTATTGCCCATCATGTGGGGCACCGGCACCGGCTCCGAAGTCATGAGCCGCATCGCCGCACCCATGGTCGGCGGCATGATTTCCAGCACCGTGCTGACGCTGGCGGTGATTCCTGCTATTTATGCACTGGTCAAGCAGTGGCGGTTGAAGAGGGGGATGGAGGGGTAGGCAGAGTTGCTTGTTTCCTGCAATTTGAATATTGTTTCTTCAAATTGCAGGTTTTGTTGCTACCATAGGCGACATGATCGAACGCAACATCGCTCCGGTACTGCGTCAGCTGGCCAATCAATATCCGGTGCTTGCGGTCACCGGGCCACGCCAGAGCGGCAAGACCACTTTGGCCAGGAGCGAGTTTGCGGACAAGCCCTACGTCTCGCTCGAAGACCCCGACACGCGCCGCTTTGCCATCGACGATCCGCGAGGGTTTTTGGCAAGTTATACGCATGGCGCCATCTTCGACGAAATTCAGTGTGCGCCTGACCTGGCCTCTTACCTGCAGAGCATGGTCGACGCGAACCCACAGCCTGGGCGATTTGTCCTGACCGGTAGCCAGCAATTTGAGTTGATGAGCCAGGTGTCGCAATCTCTTGCGGGTCGTACTGCGGTGCTGCGGCTGTTGCCTTTCACTCTGGCCGAAGTACGACGCCTGCAAGGCGCAGTGGCTGCCCCGGACCTGGCCAACACCCTGCTGGCCGGGTTTTACCCGCGCATTCACGACCAGCGGCTGAACCCCTCGCAAGCGCTGGCGGACTACTTTGCCACCTATGTGCAGCGTGATTTGCGCCACCTTGCGGCCGTGCAGGATCTGCAACGCTTCGAACGCTTTGTGCGCTTGTGTGCCGGGCGCACCGGGCAACTGCTCAACCTCAGCAGTCTGGGCAACGATGCGGGTGTGTCGCACGCCACGGCACGGGCCTGGATCGACCTGCTGCAGACCAGCTACATCGTGCACTTGCTGCCGCCCTGGTTTACCAACACAGGTAAACGTCTGGTGAAGGCCCCCAAACTGTATTTTTATGACGTGGGTCTGGCCTGTTGGCTGCTGGGCCTGCGCAGCGCTGAGCAGGTCGCCCGCGACCCACTGTGGGGGAGTTTGTTTGAGAACTTCATCATCATGGAAGCCATGAAAGACCGGCTCAACGCCGGTGAAACCGCCCAGATGTATTTTTACCGTGACTCTGAAGGCAACGAGGTTGACTTGCTGCTTCCCACGGGCGGCAAGATGCACGCCATCGAAATCAAGGCCGGTGCCACCGTCAACCCGGACTATTTCAAAGGCCTCAAAACCTTTGCCGCCCATCATCCGGCCGCCCTTGCCAGTGCCTGTGTGGTGTTCGGAGGGACGCAAAGCCAAAGCCGCAGCAACTCGCCGGTGCATTCCTGGCTTCAATTGCAATCCAAGCCTGCCAACAGCGTGGCCAGCTATTAATCAGGAGCGGTCTGAAACAATCCCGCAACAAGCATGGGTGCTTCGGGCATAGCACCGGGGGGTGCCTGAACAGTTTGAGACTTTGTCGCCGGTGTTGACCTCTGAATACCCGCTTTCTGCACTTCATCGCATCGGCCTTGTCGGCAGCATCTTGCCGGCATAGGATTGCGTTTATGCGGTGGGGAACACCACCATTGATTGGAGAACGCCATGTCTATTGCCGACGACCTGACCCGCCTTGAACAACTGCGCGACCGCGGCAGCCTGAGCGCTGACGAATTTCAGCGTGCCAAGAACCGGCTGCTGAGCGCCACTTGCGCGACGGAGCCGGTGCTGCAAAGCGTCAATGGCTTTCGGCGCTCCGCCAGCGACCGCTGGCTCGGTGGCGTTTGCGGCGGGCTGGCGCTTTCCACCGGCATGGAGTCCTGGTTGTGGCGCGTCGTGTTCGCGCTGGCGCTGTTCACCGGCTTCGGTCTCTTGCTGTACCTCGCTCTGTGGATCTTTGCACCACTCGAACCCAGCACGCCTGACCTGCGTACTTCGTGAGAAATGCCGCCCTACCTGCCGCCCGCCACGTCGAGCAGGGAGCCAGTGCTGTAGCTCGACTCTTCCGACAGCAGCCAGACAACGGCCCGCGCCACTTCCAGCGCCGTGCCCGCACGTTGCAGCGGCACCTGGGGTGCCATCTGGCGCGCCCGATCCGGCTGACCGCCCGAGGCGTGAATTTCGGTCTCGATGATGCCGGGGCGCACGGCATTGACGCGAATGCCCTCCGTCGCTACTTCGCGGGCCAGACCCAGCGTGAAGGTGTCGATGGCACCCTTGCTGGCGGCGTAGTCCACGTACTGGCCCGCGCCGCCCAAACGCGCGGCGATGCTCGAGACGTTGACAATGCTGCCACCGGCACCGCCGTGGCGCGTGCTCATGCGTCGGACGGCTTCGCGCGCGCACAGGAAGCTGCCCAGCACATTGATTTCAAACATGCGTTTGAGCCTGGCCACGCTCATTTCATCGACACGGGCGGCGAAATCAACGACCCCGGCGTTGTTGACCAGTGCAGTGAGTTGCCCCAGCGTGGCATGAACTTCATCAAACATCGCCATCACCTCGGCCTCGACGGCCACATCGGCCTGCACCGCTACGCAGCGACCCCCCATGCCGAGAATCTGCTGCACGACCTGTTGCGCCGCATCCTCGTTCGAACTGTAGTTGACGGCCACCGCGTAGCCGCGTTGGGCGCAGAGAACCGCGGTGGCCGCGCCAATCCCGCGCGAACCGCCGGTGATCAGGACAACCCGGTTTGACTGCTGCTGCATGGCTGGAACCTCCGCTTATTGACAGGCTGCTTTGGCGCGCTCACATGCCAGCAGGATGCGCTCGGGCGTGGCCGGCGCCACCAGGTCGACACGCGCACGGTGCTGCGCCGCGGCACTGACGGCATCGCGCAGCGCAAAGAAGCTTGAGAGCGCGAGCATCAGCGGCGGCTCGCCCACCGCCTTGCTGCGATATGGTGTGGGTTTGACATTCTGGCCGTCAAACAGGCTGACCCTGAAGTGCTCCGGCACGTCGCTGGCCACGGGGATCTTGTAGGTGCTCGGGCCGTGCGTGAGGAGCTTGCCGTTCTTGTCCCAGATGCACTCTTCCATCGTCAGCCAGCCCATGCCCTGCACGTAGGCACCTTCAATCTGGCCGCGGTCGATGGCCGGGTTGATGCTCTGGCCCACGTCGTGCACGATATCCACGGCCCTGAGCCACCACTCGCCGGTGCGGGTGTCGATCTCGACTTCGCTGACCGCCGCGCCATAGCAGAAGTAGTAAAACGCCTGCCCCTGCAGCGTATTGAAGTTGTAGGCAATGTCGGGTGTCATGTAGAAACCGGTCGCACTCAAGCCGATACGATCGAGCCACGCCTGCTTGACCAGGGTTTGCCACGGCACCTGTTTCTTTTTGTCAAACGAGCCTGTAATGCCTGTCAATTGTGCGTATCCAGCTACGAATTCAATAGCACTATCAGCACAGCCAAGCAGCCTGACGGCCACCGGCTTGAGACGTTCGCGCAGTTGCGCACAAGCGTGGTTGATGGCCGCACCGTTGATGTCGGCGCCGCTGGATGCTGCCGTAGCGCTGGCGTTGGGCACCTTTTGCGTGTCGCTGCCGGTAACCCGCACCAGACCCACCTCGATGCCCAGCGCGTCGGCGGCCACCTGTGCCATCTTGGTGTTGAGGCCCTGACCCATTTCGGTGCCGCCGTGATTGACGCTGACCGAGCCGTCCTGGTAGATGTTGACCAGGGCACCGCCCTGGTTGAGCATGGTGGCGGTAAACGAGATGCCAAACTTCAGCGGCACCAGTGACAGTCCGCGCTTGCGATATTTGCTCTCTTTATTGTAGCTATCCACGCTTGTGCGACGGGCGTTGTAGGCTGATTCACTTGCAACCTGAGCAATGACACGGTCGCCGATCCAGTCCTCGATAGCCTGGCCGTACTGGGTTGTCATGGAGCCGCTGTCCCCCGAGACTGCCGGGTCGCTGTACAGGTTGACCTTGCGCACTTGCAGCGGATCCAGACCCAGCTCGTGCGCAATCTCCTCGATCACGGTCTCGATGGCGAACATGCCCTGCGGACCACCAAAGCCGCGAAACGCGGTTGCGCTTTGCGTGTTGGTCTTGCAGCGGTGGCTGATCACCCGCAGGTGTGGCAGGTAGTAGCAGTTGTCGATGTGCAGCAGTGCGCGGTCGTTCACCGGGCCGGAGTAGTCCGTGCTGTAGCCACAGCGCGAGGCCAGCACGATGTCGACACCCAGAATGCGTCCGTTGTCGTCAAAGCCACAGTCGTAGTCGATGCGAAAGTCGTGCCGCTTGCCGGTGATCATCATGTCGTCGTCACGGTTCACGCGCAACTTGACCGGACGGCGCAGCTTGAAGGCGGCGAGCGCGGCGCTTTGCGAGAAGATGCTCGAGTTGCCCTCCTTGCCGCCGAAGGCGCCGCCCATGCGCCTACAGATGACTTCCACATCCTTGGCCGAGAGGTTCAGCGCAGCCGCCGCTTCACGCTGGTTGCCATCCGGATGCTGGGTCGAGACCAGGAGCGTCAGTTGCCCGTCTTCGCGCGGCAGCGCGTAGGCGATCTGGCCTTCAAGGTAAAACTGCTCCTGCTGGCCGCAGCCGGTGCGCCCCTGTACCCGGTGCGGCGCGCTGGCAATTTGGGCATCAGGCTGACCACGTGTGATGCCCTTGGAGGGCATGATGAAACTCTGCTGTGCCAGTGCCTCTTCGATGCTCAGGATGGCCGGCAACTCCTTGACCGCGACGACCGCGCCGCGTGCAGCCTGCCTGGCCGCGCGCATGCTGCGCGCCACCACCACAGCCACCGGCTGGCCGATGAACTCGACCTTGCCGCTGGCCAGGAACGGGTCGTCGTGAACAATCGGCCCGCAGTTGTTTTCGCCAGGAATATCTGCCGCCGTGAACACCGCAACCACCTCGGGCTGCGCCAGCAGCGTCGCGCGATCGATACCGGTACCCACCAGTTCGCCGTGCGCCACGGGTGACAACACCAGGGCTGCGTAAAGCGTGCCGCGCAGTTCCGCAATATCATCGGTGTAGGTGGCGCCACCGCTGACGTGCAGCCGGGCCGACTCGTGCGGCAATTCGCGCCCTTGCTCCCCGACGGCAGCCAGCAGTTCCTTGATCGACGCGGGCGCGTTCATGCAACCTCCTCGAACGTCGCAGGGCTTGCCTCCTGCACAAACTGCAACACCAGATTGCGCGCCAGCAACGAGCGATACGCCCAGCTCGCGCGCAGGCCGTCGCGTGCCGTGAAACTCCGGGCAATGGCCTGGTCCAACTCCGCTGCCGTGACTTCTTCAGGTGTCCGTCCGAGAATCAGCGCCTCCAGGGCCGGTGCACGACAGGGCGCGGGGGCCAGTCCGTTGTAGGCCAGGCGCACGTCGCTGAACCGGCCGTCCGTCAACCGGTAACTCATGGCACAACAGGTGGCAGAAATATCCTGGTCAAAGCGCTTGCTGACTTTGTGCGCGCGAAACACGTGACCTGTGCCGGGCTTGGGCAAATCAATGGCGGCGATGAATTCACCGGCCTGCAGCACATTGCTCTTCTGCCCCGTATAAAACTGGTCCGCCGGCACCGCTCGCGTCGTCGCGCCGCGGCGCAATTGCAAGGTCGCACCGATGGCCAGCAAGCAGGGCATGCAATCGCCAATGGGCGAACCGTTGGCAACATTGCCGGCCAGCGTGGCCGTGGAGCGAATCGGCGGTGAGCCAAAGCGACGCAGCACTTCGGCGAAGTCCGGATAAATGTCACTGACCAGGGTCTTGATCGTTGCGAGCGAAACCTGCGCACCGACGCGCCAAAAGTCGCCCAGGTCCTGCGTCTGGCGCAATTCCTGAACCTCGCCGAGGTAGACGATCCGCTCCGGCTGCAGAAACTGCTTGTTCACCTGCAGACCGATTTCGGTGCTGCCCGCCAAAATTGTGGCTTGCGGGTATTGCACCAGGTAGTCGGCCAGTGCGGCAACTGTGCGTGGCGCAAAGAACTCTTTGCCCGAAGGCGAGCGCAGCACAACCTCGTCCCCGCTGGTACGGCGAATGTCCAGCAGCAGTTCAAGCTCCGCGTTGTCGTCGAGCACAAGCTGCTCGCGCGGCGCCTGGGCTGCCTTGAGCGCGGCCTCGACGATCGGCTTGTAGCCGGTGCAGCGGCACAAGTTGCCGCTTAAGGCGTCATTGATTTCGCTGCGTGTTGGGCTCGAAACCGTTTGCAGCAGGCCTGTCAGGCTCATCACGAAGCCCGGCGTACAAAAGCCGCACTGCGTGCCATGCCCCTCCGCCATCGACTGCTGCACCGGGTGTGGCCTGCCGTCGGCACGGCGCAGACTCTCGATCGTCTTGAGCGACTTGCCATGCAGCGTGGGCAGCAGTTGCAGACAGCTGTTGACGCTCTGATATTTCACGGCGGTGCCATCGGTGTCGAGCTCACCGACAAGCACCATGCAGGCGCCGCAGTCACCTTCGGCGCAGCCTTCCTTGGTGCCGGTTCGGTGCAACTGCTCACGCAAAAAGTCGAGTACCGTGGTCGTGTGGTATTCCCCGCAGGCTTGCACAATGGCGCCGTCGAGGACAAAACGAACGGTGTCGCTGGTTGGGATCATGGTGGGATGCAGTGCCTGGCACAAACCGAAGTGGTCGGTCAAAGTGTAAACATTTTTTCAGACCTCGACCGCCAGCAGGAATCGATAGCCACCCGGCGTCGCTCCGGTCTGCAACAATAGGCGGATTTGAAGCTGGGGTTTGCATGAACAAGCGTGTATTTCTGAGCATAGTGGCTGTTCTGGCCGCAACCTGGGTCCATGTCGACGTCCAGGCGCAAACTACGCCGATCAAGTTCCAGCTTGACTGGCGCTTTGAGGGCCCGTCCGCTCTGTTCCTGACGCCGTTGGCAAGGGGTTACTTCAAGGACGCCAAGCTCGACGTGACGGTCGACGCAGGCAGCGGCTCGGGCGGCGCCGTCACGCGGGTGGCTTCGGGCAGCTATGACATGGGCTTTGCCGATCTGGCCGCACTGATGGAGTTTCACGCCAACAACCCTGACGCGCCCAACAAGCCGGTGGCGGTCATGATGGTCTACAACGACACACCCGCCTCGGTCATGGCGCTGAAAAAATCGGGCATCAGGCAGCCCGGAGACCTGAATGGGAAAAGGCTCGGCGCTCCGGTGTTTGACGCAGGCCGTCGGGCGTTTCCGATCTTTGCCAAAGCCAACAACATCAGCAACGTGCAGTGGACGAGCATGGACCCACCGTTGCGCGAGACCTTGCTGGTGCGCGGCGACATCGACGCCATCACCGGCTTCACCTTTACTTCGTTGCTCAATCTGGAGGCGCGCGGCGTTGCGGCCAGCGACGTCGTCGTCTTGCCGTACCCCGCCTGGGGCGTGAAGCTCTATGGCAACGCCATCATCGCTTCGCCCAAGCTGCTCAAGGAAAACCCGGCGGCAGTCAAAGCGTTCCTGAGCGCTTTCGCCAAAGGCGTGCGTGAGGTCATCGCCAACCCGGCAGCGGCCATTGCTGACGTGAAGGCGCGCGACGGCATCATCAACGTCGCCCTGGAAACACGCAGACTGCAACTGGCCATCGACACCGTCATCAACAGTGCCAACGCGCGCGCCGAGGGCTTTGGTCAGGTCAACGGGCCGCGCCTGTCGCTGATGGCGTCGCAAGTCTCCGACGCCTTCAACACCAGGAGCCGGGTGGATCCACAGGCGGTATGGAGCGCATCCTTCCTGCCGACTCGCGGCGGCCTCAACGTCCTGCCCAAGAAATAATATGCGCGGGTCTGGCGCCGCCTGGTTCGTCGATTTTGAGGACGTCTGGCTGGCCTACAGCGATGAATTGCTCGGGCAGGGCCACTTTGCGGTCGAGGCGATTGACCTCAAGGTGCGCCAAGGGGAGTTCATTGCTGTGGTTGGTCCGTCGGGCTGCGGCAAGTCGACCTTCATGAAGCTGGCGACCGGGCTGAAGATGCCCACGCGAGGCCGGATCCTGATGGATGGCCAGCCTGTCAACGGCCCCTTGAAAATTTCGGGTATGTCATTTCAGGCGCCATCGCTGCTGCCGTGGCGCACCACACTTGACAACGTCCTGCTGCCACTGGAGATCGTTGAGCCCTACCGCAGCAACTTCAAGGCCAGACGCGACGAATACCAGGGCCGGGCCCGCGCGCTGATCAAACAGGTCGGCCTGGCCGGCTACGAAGACAAGTTTCCCTGGCAGCTCTCGGGCGGCATGCAACAGCGCGCGAGCATCTGTCGCGCCCTGATTCACGAGCCCAAAATGCTCTTGCTCGATGAGCCATTCGGTGCCCTGGACGCCTTTGCGCGCGAGGACCTTTGGTGCATTCTTCGCGACCTCTGGAGTGAGCAGCAGTTCAACGTGATTCTGGTCACACACGATCTGCGCGAGTCAGTGTTCCTTGCCGACACGGTCTACGTGATGAGTGCCCGCCCAGGCCGCTTCGTGGCCCGCAGTGACATCGATCTGTCGCGCCCGCGCGACCTCGAGATCACCTACAGCGCCGAATTTACCGACATCGTGCATGAACTGCGCAGTCACATCGGCGCCAGCCGCGAAAGTCGCCAGCGCCCCTTGTTCCCGAGCGAAGATCATGGCCCAGCGGCGACTTGAACGCTGGTCTGCCTGGCTGCTCCTGCTTGGCCTGGTCACGCTGTGGCAGACGATCTGCTACGCGCTCGATGTTTCAGAATTCATTTTTCCAAGTCCGTTGCGCATCTGGGAGCAGTTCTGGCAGCACAAGGCAACGATAGCCGGACATGCATGGCGCACCTACTGGGTGACCATGGCCGGGTTTGGCATTGCCATCGCGGTGGGTGTCTTGCTGGGTCTGGTCATTGGCAGTTCACGACTGGCCTACACCGCACTCTACCCCCTGATGACGGGCTTCAACGCCTTGCCCAAGGCGGCGTTTGTTCCGATCCTGGTCGTATGGTTTGGCATCGGCGTCGGGCCGGCGATCCTCACCGCCTTTCTGATCAGCTTTTTTCCGATCATGGTCAACGTGGCCACTGGCCTGGCAACCCTCGAACCCGAGCTTGAAGACGTGCTGCGGGTGTTGGGTGCCAAGCGCCTGGACGTGCTGCTCAAGGTCGGGCTGCCGCGCTCCATGCCGCACTTTTATGGCTCCCTGAAGATCGCCATCACACTGGCATTTGTCGGGACCACGGTGTCGGAGATGACCGCAGCCAATGAAGGCATCGGCTACCTGCTGATTTCCGCCGGTTCGGCCATGCAGATGGGGCTGGCCTTTGCCGGATTGCTGGTCGTGGGCGCCATGGCGATGGCGATGTACGAATTCTTCAGTGTGCTGGAGCGACACACGACGGCCTGGGCGCACCGTGGTTCGCAGAGTCGCTAGCCCGCGACGGACGTCAGTGCGCGAGTTCGCTCGCCTCAATCAACACTTTGTAGACGTAGCCCGCGCCGAAATCCTGGTCGGTGCGCACCAGACCAGAGACCGTGACAACGTCACCCAATGCGGCGGTGCCCGTGCTGGTGACCAAAATATCGTTGCTGTTGTCTGCGGCCGCGCCCGAGCCGTCGCGCAAGTGGATCCAGGTCTTGCCCATGATCTCGGGGTTGTACTTGACGATTTTGCCGCGAACCTTGACTGGTTTATCCTTCAGCGTCGCCGCCTGCGTCACGACCTCGGCGACGGTGTGCGCGTAGGCGCCGGTCGCTTTGGGGACATTCACCGGTTCGTTATCCACCACCTTGGCCGCGGCGTGGGCAGCGGCAACCGCCTTGTCGGCACCACCCAGATTGCCGAACAGAATGGCCGGGAATTTCCTCTTTAGCGTGGCGCTCTCGAAGTTCTCCATCACGGTCCCGTTTTCAATCGTGACCTCGGCCCCTTTGACCACATTGGCCTTGCCGACCGCGGCCCAGGCTTCTCCATCCTTGGATTTGATGCGAATGTAGGTATAGCCACCGGCGTCCATGGTCTCGATCACCTCTCCGGTCAAAGTCAAAGACGCGGGCCCCGCCGGAACCGGTTGATCCGCCGCCCAGGCAGAAGAAATCAAGGAGAAGACAAACACCAAAAAGATTGCACACAGCTTATTCATGAACCGGTTTCTCGTAGGGAAAAGTGTGAGCTTAACATTGACCTGGATTCGAAAGATCCTGCGCGCCGGATGTCCAGGCGGGCCGGCCGGGTTAGCGCGCCGCGCTACACTTGGCACGCTCATTGCGGGCAGTTTGAACTCATCGTCCAAGGCAGTCTCATGAAGATTCTCATGCTCCACGGCATCAACCACAACATGTTCGGGCGACGCGAGGCCAAACAGTATGGGACGGTCACGCTGGACGAAATCAATTCGAGTTTGCAATCGCTGGGCCGGGAGCTTGGCGTTGAAGTGATCGACTTTCAAACCAATGCCGAGGGAGCAATGTGCGATCGCATTCACCAGGCCCACGGCGAGGGCGTCGATGCCGTGCTGATCAACGCCGGTGCCTGGACCCATTACAGTTACGGCATCCGTGACGCACTGGCGATCCTGGCCTGCCCGATCGTCGAGCTTCACATGTCCAACATCCACGCGCGTGAGGCGTTTCGCCATCACTCGGTTTTCTCCGAAATCGTCACGGGTCAGATTTGCGGCTTTGGCGAGGAGAGCTATCTGCTTGCACTGCGCGCCGCGGTCGGGGCCATCACCCGCCGGAACAGCGCCACTTCGTGAGCACCGGAAACACTCAGCCGCCATGCAAATCGCCCACGGTTAGTGGGCGATTACTAGCGACAAATGCCTTATGTTGATTGGTTGCGCGAGAAGGATTTGAACCTCCGACCTTTGGGTTATGAGCCCAACGAGCTACCAGACTGCTCCATCGCGCGGTATGCCGTGATTATAACCCGTCCTCAGCTTGCAGGCGTCTCATCGGCGCCGGGTTCAACGATTTCCGGCCGATCGAGCAATTCAACCAGGGCCATCGGTGCGTTGTCGCCAACACGGAAACCCATTTTGAGGATGCGCGTATAGCCGCCCGGCCTGGTCTTGAAGCGCGGGCCCAAAACGTCGAATAGTTTGGTCACACTGTCGCGATCGCGCAAGCGGTCAAACGCCAGACGTCGGTTGGCAACAGTCGCCTCCTTGCCCAGAGTGATCATGGGTTCGATGACGCTGCGCAGTTCCTTGGCCTTGGGGACGGTGGTCTTGATGACCTCATGCTCGATGAGCGAGTTCATCATGTTGCGCAGCATTGCCAGCCTGTGCGAGCTGGTTCGATTGAGTTTACGTAATCCGTGTCCGTGACGCATGGTGCATTCCTTTAGTTGTCTATTCCGGCAGCCGTATCAGGTACTGCCAGTGTCACTGAGCCTCGCTTGAGGGCTCCGATTTCAGCGCTTCTCCAAGGCTGCTGGCGGCCAGCTTTCGAGCTTCATGCCCAAGGTAAGACCGCGGGACGCCAAAACTTCCTTGATCTCGTTGAGCGACTTGCGGCCCAGATTGGGCGTCTTCAGCAGTTCGTTTTCGGTGCGT
>JAKANU010000067.1 GCA_021812315.1 Pseudomonadota bacterium | reverse complement strand
GGTGGCCCCGATGATGTTAAATAGCCTGGTGATGGCCCTGACCATCGCCGTTGGCAAGATCGCGATTTCGATCCTGAGTTCATTCGCCATCGTCTACTTCCGATTCCCGCTGCGCAACTTCTTCTTCTGGATGATCTTTGTCACCCTGATGCTGCCGGTCGAGGTGCGCATCATCCCGACCTTCAAGGTCGTCGCTGATCTGGGCCTTCTCGACAGCTACGCCGGTCTGACCCTGCCCCTGATTGCCTCGGCCACGGCGACCTTCCTGTTTCGCCAGTTCTTCATGACCGTACCGGATGAACTGATCGAGGCGGCGCGCATGGACGGCGCCGGACCGATGCGCTTCTTCCTCGACGTGCTGCTGCCGCTGTCATCCACAACCATTGCGGCGCTGTTCGTGATCCAGTTCATTTACGGCTGGAACCAGTATCTGTGGCCGCTGTTGATCACCAACGACGAGTCGATGTACACAACCGTGATCGGCATCAAACGCATGATCGTCGGTGGCGACGCGCTGACCGAGTGGCATCTGGTCATGGCCACGGCCATCCTGGCCATGCTGCCACCGGCTGCCGTCGTACTGTTGATGCAAAAGTGGTTCGTCAAGGGCCTCGTCGATACCGAGAAATAAGCAGATGTCCGCCATATCCTTTCGCAAAGTCACCAAGAGCTACGGGCGCGGCAGCGCTGCCGTCGAGGTCATTCATGGCGTCAGCGCCGACGTCGAAAGTGGCGAGTTTGTCGTCATTGTCGGCCCCTCGGGATGCGGCAAGAGCACCTTGCTGCGCATGGTCGCCGGGCTCGAGGAAATCACCAGCGGCGAAATCGCCATCAGCGATAAAGTGGTCAACGATATCGAACCCGCTGACCGCGACATCGCCATGGTGTTCCAGAACTACGCCCTGTACCCGCACATGAGCGTGTTTGACAACATGGCCTATGGTTTGAAGATCCGCAAGCTGGCAAAGGCTGAAATACGTGCCCGCGTCGACAAGGCCGCGGCGATCCTCGAACTGGGAAGTTTCCTCAAGCGCAAACCGCGCGAGCTCTCCGGCGGTCAGCGCCAGCGCGTGGCCATGGGGCGCGCCATCGTGCGCCAGCCACAGGCTTTCCTGTTCGACGAACCGCTGAGCAATCTGGATGCCAAGCTGCGCGCGCAGACCCGGCTGGAGATCCAGAAGCTGCACCGCGAACTGGGCATTACATCGCTGTTTGTGACGCACGATCAGGTCGAAGCCATGACCCTGGCGCAACGCATGCTGGTGATGAATGCCGGCGTCATGGAGCAGTTTGGCACCCCCGAAGAGGTCTATAACCGGCCCGCCTCCCCCTTTGTGGCCAGTTTCATCGGCTCTCCACCGATGAACCTGCTGAAATCGGCACCCGGCGCACCGGCGGGGCAATGGTTCGGGATTCGGCCCGAGCATCTCGACATCACCGATTCAGGCTGGCCACTCACCGTTGAGGGGATCGAATTGCTCGGTGCCGAGCGTTTGATCTATTGTCTGCTCGGTGAGGAGCGCGTGATCGTCCGCACCGACGAGCACCATCGCGCGCCGGCACCCGGCAGCACAATTTACGCCACGCCCCGGCCCGACCGGATCCACCGCTTTGACGCCGCTTCGGGCAGGCGCCTGTAAGCCGATGCAGGTGCTTCGGGAGGATTGGCCGTACCCGCGTTGGGTGGCGCACCGCGGCGCTGGCAAGCTGGCACCGGAGAACACGCTGGCGGCGTTTCGCCTCGGTGCACAGCACGGTTTTCGGATGTTTGAGTGCGACGTCAAACTCAGTGCCGACGGTGTGCCGTTCCTGATGCACGACAGCACATTGACCCGCACCACCAACGCCGCCAGCGCGCTCGGCTCGGGCCAAAGCATGATCGGCGGCGACCATGCCTGGAGTGAACTCGCGCGGCTTGACGCGGGCAGTTGGCATAGCCGGGGCTTTGCCGGCGAACCCCTGCCCAGCTTTGAAAACATTGCACGCTTCTGCCTGCAAAACGGCTACTTCCTCAACGTCGAGATCAAGCCGACGCCCGGACTGGAGGGGCCAACCGGCCAAGCGGTAGCGCACCAGGCTGCGTGGCTTTGGAAAGATGCCAGCACCCCGCCCCTGCTGAGTTCGTTTCAGCCCGAGGCCCTGGCCGGTGCCCGCAGCGCGCAGCCACATTTGCCACGCGCCCTGCTGCTGGACTCGCTGTGGGACGGCTGGCTGGAAGTGGCCACCGGGCTCTCATGCGTGGCCATCGTCTGCAACCACGCGCTGTGGGACGTCGGCGTTGTCTCGCAGACCAAGCGCGCCGGCTTGCGCGCTCTGAGCTATACCGTCAACGACGCCTGGGCGGCGCAGCGCCTGATCGACCTGCAAACCGACGGCATCATCACCGACCGGGTCGACCTGTTTTCGCCTTTGATATGATTTTTGCCAATCCAAGAGGAGCCATCATCATGCGCACATACCCCAAGATCACCGCCCTGCTGATTGCCGCCGCCAGCGCGCTTGGCGTCACTTCGACGCACGCCGCGGAGCCCAAGGAACTCAACATCTACAACTGGTCGGACTACATCGCCGAGGACACAATCAAGAACTTCGAGAAGGAAACCGGCATCAAGGTTCGCTACGACACCTACGACAACAACGAGATCCTGCACACCAAACTGGTCGCCGGCAAGACCGGTTACGACATTGTGGTGCCGGGCTCGCACTTCGCGAAGATCCAGATTGAAGGTGGTCTGCTGCAAAAACTCGACCGCAGCAAGCTCAGCAACTGGGGCAATCTGGACAAGGGTCTGCTTGAACAACTCGCCAAGCTCGACCCGGGCAACGCCTATCTGGTCGACTGGTTGTGGGGTTACGTCACCGTCGGCATCAACGTCAACAAGGTCAAGGCGGCGCTGGGCAAGCTGCCCATGCCCGAGGACGCCTGGAGCTTGCTGTTTGATCCGAAGTACGTCAGCAAGCTCAAGAGCTGCGGCGTGAGCGTGCTCGACTCGGCCTCCGAAGTGCTGCCGGCAGCCCTGCGCTATGTCGGCAAGCCGGCCTACAGCCACAACCCCGCAGACTACGCGGCGGCAGGGAAGATGCTCGCCAGCATCCGGCCCTACATCACACGCTTTTCCTCCAGCGGCTACATCGAGGAAATGGCCAGCGGGGCAACCTGCCTGGTGATGGGTTTCTCCGGCGACATCAACATTGCGCGCAGCCGCGCTGCCGAAAACAAGAGCCAGCCCCCGGTGGTGATTGAAGCGCTGGTGCCCAAGACCGGCGCCACGCTGTTCTTTGACACCATGGCCATCCCCAAGGACGCTCCCCACGTGGCGAACGCGCACCTGTTTATCAACTACATCCTGCGCCCCGAAGTCCACGCGGCGTTGACCAACAAGGTGTTCTACGCCAACCCGAACGCGGCCTCGCTGAAGTTCGTCAACAAGGACGTGGCGCAAAACAAGTCGATCTTCCTCGACGCTGCTGCAACCAAGGCGATGGTCGCACCCGACAGTCTGCCGCCCGAGGCCAGACGCATCCAGACGCGCACCTTCAGCAATTTCAAGACCGGGCGTTAGCGAGCTTGCATCAGCCACTGGCTGGTGGCACCGGCAAGCACCATGGCGGCGTAGCCGGCCATCGTGCCATCGTGCCCAAAATACCACAGGCTGAAACCCAGCGCAGCCAAGCTCGCTACAAAATTGATAGCTACCTGTGCCCACAGGACGGTCTTGGCGCCGGTTTTCACCAAAACGACTCGGGCCAGCAACGGCAAGGCCACGGCCAGCCACGCCGCTGGCGCCACGAAGTTGAGCAGGTGATTGAGCGCGTCAGGCAAGGCCATGAAGGTCGGCGCACACAGGCCGATGGTTGTTGGGGCGCACTGATTTTATAATTGCGGCATGGCAGTTTGGGCATTAGGCATCAATCACACTACCGCGCCGCTCGATCTGCGGGGCCGCTTCGCCTTCGCCATCGATCAAGTGGGTCCCACACTGCAGGCCTTGCGCCAGACCCTGGCACGCAGGCCCGAGGCGGCGCTGATCTCGACCTGCAACCGCACGGAGATCTATTGCGCGGGAGAGCAGCCGCAACTTGAGTTGACACTGGAATGGCTGGCGCAAAACGGCGGTGTCGCGCCCAGCCTGTTGCGCACGCACGCCTACACGATGGAGGACGGGCTGGCAGCACGCCACGCGTTTCGGGTCGCCAGCGGGCTCGATTCAATGGTGCTTGGCGAGCCACAAATCCTGGGCCAGATCAAGGATGCGGTGCGTGCCGCCGAAGCCGCGGGTGCCCTGGGAACGACTCTGAGCCAATTGTTCCAGCGCTCGTTTGCCGTCGCCAAGGAAGTGCGCACCTCGACCGAAATCGGTGCCCACTCGATCAGCATGGCCGCGGCAGCGGTGCGCCTGGCCGGGCAATTGTTCGAAGACCTGGGCGAAGTCAGGGTTCTGTTTGTCGGCGCCGGCGAGATGATCGAGCTGTGCGCAACCCACTTTGCGGCAAAGAATCCCAAAGGCATGGCGATTGCCAACCGCACCCTCGAGCGCGGCGAAAAGCTCGCCAGCCGCTTTGGCGGCGAAGTCATGCGTCTGGGCGACCTGCCCGATCGGCTGCACGAGTTTGATGCCGTCGTCAGTTGCACCGCCAGCACCCTGCCGATCATCGGCCTGGGTGCGGTGGAGCGTGCCTTGAAACGGCGCAAGCACCGGCCCATGTTCATGGTCGATCTGGCCGTGCCGCGTGACATCGAGCCCGAAGTCAAGGCGCTTGAAGACATCTACCTCTACACGGTGGACGATCTCGCGGGTGTCGTGCAAACGGCGCAAGCCAACCGCCAGGCCGCCGTGGCGCAGGCCGAGGCAATTGTCGACGCCGGAGTCCAGAGCTTCTTGCATTGGGTCGACCAGCGCGGCTCGGTGCCGCTGATCCAGCAGCTCAACGCCCAGGCTGATGAATGGCGCGCCCTGGAGATCGCACGCGCGCGCAAATTGCTGGCCAAGGGAGAGGACGTAGAGGCCGTGCTTGAGGCCCTCTCCAAAGGCTTGACGCAGAAGATGCTGCACGGCGCGATGGCCGAGTTGCACGCCGGCGACAACGAGGCGCGCGAGCGCGCCAGCTCGGCGATCCAGCATTTCTTTCTGCGCAAGGAGCGGTAAAAGATGTTGGCCCCCACGCTTGTCACTTCGTGTACTGCGCAGTACAGGCCGCTTCCAGAGTCAGCGTCTCTTCGCCCTGTCCCGCCCTGCGTAGGCGGGCCGGGAGCCGCAGGGCTCAGCCCCGAGGGGGCTGTGCTTGCTTGGGACGGCCCGGTGCGGCGCACGGCGGTCTTGTCGCGACTCTAGCGAAGATTCCACCCCTTATTCCGCGCCTATCACGCGTGGATCGTTCTCAGTCAGTCAGCGTCTATCACTCATGAAGCCGTTCCTCCGTCAACAACTTGCACGCTACGCCGAACGGCTCGGGGAGCTTGAATTTTTGCTCTCGCGCGAAGACATCATGCAGGACATGAAGCAGTTCCTGGTACTTTCGCGCGAGCACACCGAGGTCGCCGCTGTAGCCAGCCGTTGGGGCCGGTTCCAGCAACGCGAAGCGGATCTCGCGGCAGCGCGGGACTTGCTCGCAGCCAGCGCGGACGATGCCGAGATGCAGAGCATGGCGCGCGAAGAAGCCGAGGCCGCCGACGCCGAGCTGCGGCAAATCGAATCCGAGTTGCAGCGCATGCTCCTGCCCAAGGACCCCGACGACGTGCGCAATGCCTTCTTGGAAATCCGCGCCGGCACGGGCGGCGATGAATCGGCGCTGTTCGCCGCCGACTTGCTGCGCATGTACAGCCGCTATTGCGAACGCCGCGGCTGGAAGACCGAAATGCTCAGCGAGTCCGCCAGTGAACTCGGTGGCTACAAGGAAGTTGTGATCCGCATCGAAGGCGAGAATGCCTACGGCGCACTCAAGTTCGAGTCCGGCGGGCACCGTGTGCAACGGGTGCCGGTCACCGAAACGCAGGGTCGCATCCACACCAGTGCCTGCACCGTGGCAGTGCTGGCCGAACCCGACGAGGCCGTCGCCATCCAGATCAGCCCGGCCGATCTGCGCATCGACACCTACCGCGCCAGCGGTGCCGGTGGCCAGCACATCAACAAGACCGACTCGGCCGTGCGCATCACGCACCTGCCCACGGGCATCGTGGCCGAGTGCCAGGACGGGCGCAGCCAGCACAGCAACAAGGCCCAGGCGATGAAGGTGCTCACGGCGCGCATCCACGAGAAAGACCGCTCCGAACGCGCCGCCAGGGATGCCGCCCAGCGCAAGAGCCTGATTGGCAGCGGCGATCGCAGCGACCGCATCCGCACCTACAACTTCCCGCAGGGGCGTCTGACCGACCACCGCATCAACCTCACGCTGTACAAGCTGCTCATGATCATGGAAGGGGATCTCGACGACGTGGTGCAGGCACTGCAGGCTTTTGAAGCGGCTGAGCAACTCGCTGCACTCGAAGTCGGGGCTGGCCTCTGACCCGTCACTTTGTGTCAAATCATCCTGTGACGCCCGTGAAACAAGCGCAAACAGCTCCTGCTTTTGTAGCATAAAGGGGACTTTAAGTTGTTGTCTGCGGCACAAGTCATCGTTCAGGCGCAGGCCCGGGGCCTGCAGCGGCTCGACGCGCAATTGCTCCTGCTGCACGCGCTGGGCAAACCGGCCAGTGAGCGGACCTGGCTGCTGGCACATGACCTTGATCCCGTGCCGCCCGCAGCGCAAGCCCGGTTCAACGAACATGTGCAGCGCCGCGCCGCCGGTGAACCCCTGGCCTACATCACCGGTCACAAGGAGTTCTTTGGACTGGATTTGCTGGTGGACGCCCGCGTGCTGGTCCCCCGACCAGAGACGGAAGCCCTGGTTGAATGGGCACTGGAAGTGCTGGCCGAGCTTGCCGTGCAACCCCCCACGGTGCTTGACCTCGGCACCGGAAGCGGGGCGATTGCCCTGGCTCTGAAGCATGCCCGTCCCGACCTTGAGGTCACGGCGGTGGACCACAGCACCCAGGCCCTGCAAGTCGCCCGCGGCAACGCCGAACGTCTGCAACTCGATGTGCATTTGCGGCACGGTTGCTGGTTCGACGGCATGGCCGAGCGATTCCATGTCATCGTCGCCAACCCGCCCTATATTGCCAGCGACGATCCGCATTTGCAGGCGCTGGGACACGAGCCGACACAGGCGCTGACTTCGGGTGCGGATGGGCTCAATGACATCACGCAGATCGTCGCCCACGCCGCGGCTCATCTGCATCCCGGCGGCTGGCTGCTGCTCGAGCACGGCTACGACCAGGCCGTGGTGGTGCGCGACAAGCTCATCGAAGCGGGCTTTACTTCGGTGCAGTCCCGTCGTGACCTCAGCGATATCGAACGTTGCAGCGGCGCCCGCAGCCCGGCCGATCTGCAGCTCCGTCCCGGCCCGCAAAGCCCGTAGAATGGGCGCAACACGCTACTGATTGCATAGCATCAAGGAACTCGATCCAATGTCAACCCACACGCCCTTCAAAGCCATTTCCATGACTCAGGTGCTCGTGTGCGGGGGCTTGATCGTGACGCTGTCGATGGGCATCCGGCACGGGTTTGGCTTGTGGCTGCAACCGATCACGCAAAGCCACGACTGGAGCCGAGAGACGTTTTCCTTTGCCATCGCCATTCAAAACCTGGTCTGGGGTGTCTCGGGCATCTTCGCCGGCATGGTGGCCGATCGTTTTGGCGCCTTTCGAGTCATCGTCGGCGGCGCAGTGCTGTACGTGCTCGGACTGATCGGCATGGCATGGGCCACCACGCCGCTGCTATTTTCGTTAAGCACCGGCGTGCTCATTGGCATCGCCCAGGCCGGCACCACGTACGCCGTCATTTATGGGGTGATCGGGCGCAATGTCAGCGCTGACCGGCGCTCCTGGGCGATGGGCATCGCTGCCGCGGCGGGCTCGTTCGGTCAATTTCTGATGGTGCCCACCGAAGGCCTGCTGATCAGCAGCTTGGGAGCGCAGGAAGCGCTGATCGTGCTCGGTGCTGCCGCCTTGATGATGGCGCCGCTGGCCTGGGGACTGCGCGAGCCCAGCTTCACCACCGGCTCGCTGATGCAACGCGATCAAAGCATTCTTGAAGCCCTGCGAGAAGCCCTGCATTACCCGAGTTTTCAGATGCTGATGGCAGGCTATTTCGTGTGTGGCTTTCAGGTGGTCTTTATCGGCGTTCACTTGCCCAGCTACCTGCGCGACAAGGGGCTTTCGCCGCAGGTGGCGAGCTACGCGCTGGCCTTGATCGGCCTGTTCAACGTCCTGGGCACCTATGCTGCCGGGATGCTCGGACAAAGGCTGCCCAAGCGCTACTTGCTGGCCTTCATCTACCTGGCCCGGGCCGCGGCCATCGCGGTCTTCCTGGCGCTACCGCTCAGCCCCTGGAGCGTGTATATTTTTTCGGCCGTGATGGGAACGCTATGGCTCTCCACGGTGCCGCTAACCAATGCCGCCGTGGCGCACATCTTCGGCGTGGCGCACCTGTCCATGCTCAGCGGTTTTGTGTTCTTCAGTCACCAGATCGGCTCCTTTCTTGGTGTCTGGCTCGGTGGCTTCCTGTATGACCGAACCGGCGGCTACGACGTGGTGTGGTACATCGCCATCGCGCTGGGCATCCTGGCTGCCTTGATCAACCTGCCGGTCAAGGAGGTCTCCATTGTGCGCGGCCTGGCCGCACAAAGGCTCTGAGATCGTGAAGCGCCACCGCATCCTGCTTCTCTATGCTGGCGGGCTGGGCGTATTGCTCGGGGTGTTCGCCCTGTACCTGCATCCGGACTTTCTGGTGACCCTGGCCAATCAGGTCTGGGCCTGTTTCTAGCCGACTCGGGGGGCGCGCGTGATCGTCGACCCGCGCACTCTGGCTAGAATGAGCGTTTAGCGACTAATTTCCCGGACATGACCTCCTCATCCAGCCAGATTACCGGCAGCATCGTGGCCCTCGTCACCCCCATGCACGAGGACGGCAGTGTCGACTACGCGACGCTGCGAAAACTGATTGACTGGCACATTGCCGAGGGCACCGATTGCGTCGGGGTGGTCGGCACCACCGGCGAGTCGCCCACCGTCAGCGTGCAGGAACATTGCGAGATCATCCGCGTGGCCGTCGAGCAGGCTGCGGGTCGGGTGCCGATCATGGCCGGTTGTGGCGCCAACTCCACGGCCGAGGCCATCGAATTGGCCAAATACGCCAAGGACGTTGGCGCCGATTGCCAGTTGCAGGTTGTGCCGTACTACAACAAACCGACGCAGGAAGGCCAGTACCTGCATTTCAAGTCGATTGCCCAGGCCGTGGACCTGCCCATGGTGCTCTACAACGTACCCGGGCGCACGGTTGCCGATCTGGCCCATGAAACGGTACTGCGCCTGGCCGGGGTCGACGGTATTGTTGGCATCAAGGAAGCCACCGGCAACATCGAACGCGCGCAGTGGCTGATCCGCGAAGCGCCCAAGGGCTTTGCCATCTATTCGGGCGATGACCCGACCGCGGTCGCCCTGATGTTGTGCGGGGGTCAGGGCAATGTCAGTGTCACGGCCAACGTGGCACCCAAACTGATGCATCAGCTCTGCGTTGCGGCGATGGCCGGCGATGCCAAGCGCGCCATGCAGATACAGTTCCAACTGATGCCCGTGCACAAGCACCTGTTTGTCGAAGCGAACCCGATCCCGGTCAAGTGGGCCATGGCGCGCATGCAGCTCTGTGGTGGTGCGTTGCGCCTGCCAATGACGCCATTGACCCAGGCCAACCATGCGGTGCTCGAGCGCGCGCTGCGCTCCTGTGATCTGATCTGAGCGGCTCGCACGGGCCTTACCCAATCTTCTGAGGAATATTCCTGTGACTCAATTTTCCAAACTGGCATGGCTCGGCCTTTCACTGACCCTGGCGGCCTGCTCGGTCCTCGAAGGCGACAAGGTCGATTACAAGAGCGCGGGCAAGGCGCCGGCCCTTGAGGTGCCACCCGATTTGACCCAGTTGTCACGCGGCACACGCTACGCGATCCCGGGGGCACCGGTGACGGCATCGAGTTTCCAGTCGACACAGACTCCTGCCGTGACAGCCACCGCGGTGAGCGCACTGGGCGATGTTCAGATTGAACGCACCGGCAACCAACGCTGGCTGGTCGTTGATCGCCCGGCGGACAAGCTCTGGGAGCCGGTGCGCGAATTCTGGCAGGAGAACGGCTTCCTGCTCGCCATCGAGCAGGCCAATCTCGGGATCATGGAAACCGAGTGGGCAGAGAACCGGGCCAAGCTGCCGCAGGACTTCATCCGCAATGCGCTCGGCAAACTGTTCGACTCTCTGTATTCGACCAGCGAGCGCGACAAGTTTCGCACCCGGCTGGAGCGCAACCCAAAAGGCGGGACCGACATTTTCATCAGCCATCGCGGCATGATCGAGGTCTTCGACAGCTCGCAAAAGGACCGAACCGTGTGGCAGCCGCGCCCGGCTGACCCGGAACTTGAAGCCGAGTTTCTGGGTCGATTGATGGTCAAGCTTGGCGCCAGCAAGGAGCAGTCCAAGGCGCTGATGGCCGCAGCCACTGCCAGGAGCGGCGCGCGCACCGCCGTCGTCAACGGGCAATCGGTGGTGCAACTCGATGACGGCTTCGATCAAGCCTGGCGGCGGGTCGGCCTGGCACTCGATCGCGCCAGCTTCACCGTGGAAGATCGTGATCGCAGCAAGGGAATCTATTTTGTGCGTTACGTCGAACCTTCAGCCGACAAGGCTGAGCCAGGGTTCTTCGGGAAACTCTTTGGCGGATCCAAGGAAGCGACCCCGATCAAGTACCGGATCGCTCTGGTCAGCCAGGGCGCAGCCACCACGGTGTCCGTTCTCAATGCCAGTGGGGCGCCTGACAACTCAGCCAACGCGCAACGCATTGTCAAGTTGCTGGCCGACGATCTCAAGTAGCCACAGCGAGGTCCCGAGTAACGGGCCCGGGCAACAAAAAAGCCACCTGACGGTGGCTTTCTTTTGAGCTCTTGCTCGCGTGCTTACTTCTTCGGCGCGCTGGCATCTGCGGCAGGAGCGGCAGGGGCGGCGGCGGAAGCAGCAGCTTCGGGAGCGGCCGGGGCGGCAGCGGAAGCGGCAGCCTCGGGAGCAGCGGGGGCGGCGGGTGCCGGAGCGGCGGCGGGAGCCGGCGCCGGAGCGGGGGCTGGAGCCTCCTCTTTCTTGCCACATGCAGCCAAAGCAGCCGCTGCAATGACAGCAGCCAAAACGAGCGATTTATTCATTTGAAAATACCTTGTAAGTTGATAAAACAATTTCCGGAAATTGTCGTTGCAGTCGATCCGCAACAACAGAGCAAAGATGACTCGAGTTTTCTTCACTCAGCCTCGGATTATAGGGCAAAACTCGATTGACAACCCCCCGACCCAGGTCACGGCGGCACTCAATAACTGCGCGCCGGGCGATTCTTTCCATCGCGCGGCATGAACGCCTTGCCGGCTCCCGGCTTGACCCACGCAGGTTTGCCAAAGGCTGGTCTGCGCGTGCCAAAACCACCCGATCGAGCACCGGCAGCGAAGCCAGCGCTTGGG
>JAKANU010000408.1 GCA_021812315.1 Pseudomonadota bacterium | reverse complement strand
CGTCGGCACCACGATCGACTCCGAGTTGTCGGGCAATATGATCGACATTTGCCCGGTCGGCGCGCTGACCAGCAAGCCGTTCCGCTATAGCGCCCGCACTTGGGAGCTGTCGCGCCGCGCCTCCATCAGCCCGCACGACAGCCTCGGCGCCAACGTCGTCGTCCAGGTCAAGGACGACCGTGTGATGCGCGTGGTGCCGCAGGACAACGAGGCGATCAACGAGTGCTGGATTTCCGACCGCGACCGTTTCGCCTACGAAGGGCTCAACAGCTCCGAGCGACTGACCGCGCCGCAAATCCGCCAGAACGGGCAATGGAAGACCGTCGACTGGCAGACCGCGCTCGAATTCACCGTGCAGGGTCTGCGGCGCGTCGTGACCAATGGCGGCGACAACACGCTGGCCGCCTTGGCCGCGCCGACGAGCACCATCGAAGAACTGCATCTGCTGAAAAAGCTGCTCGGCGGTCTGGGCAGCAAGAACTTCGATACCCGGCTGCGTCAGAGCGATTTTTCGCTCGACGCACGTGACGCGGGAATTCCCTGGCTGGGTATGCCCATTGCCGAAGTCGGCCAGTTGCAGGCGGCGCTGTTCATCGGCAGTTTCCTGCGCAAGGATCACCCCCTGCTGTCGGCGCGGGTGCGCCACGTGGCGAAAGCCGGCGCGAAAATTTCCAGCCTGCATGCCGTCGATGACGACTGGCTTCTGCCCATGCATGCACGGCTGGTGGTCGCGCCGAGCCAGTGGGGGGCGCAACTCGGCGCCATCGCACTGGCAGTGGCGCGTGCCAAGGGAATCGATGTTCCCGGGACATTGCAAAGCCTGCCCGAGCCCGATGCATCCGCGCAGGCGGTTGCGGCCAGCCTGCTGCAAGGCGAACACAAGGCGGTGTTCCTCGGCAATGCCGCCGTGCAACACCCGCAGGCCGCGACCCTGCGCGCGCTGGCGCAGTGGATCGCGCGCGAAACCGGCGCCACCTGCGGCGATCTCACTGAAGCCGGCAACACCGTCGGAGCACATCTGGTCGGGGCCGCTCCGATGTCAGGCGGCCGCAATGCGGCGCAAATCGTCGCCGAACCGCCGCGCGCCTTGTTGCTGTTCGACGTGGAACCCGAGGATGACTGCGCCGATCCCGCGGCGATGGCTGCCGCGCTGGGCAAGGCCGAATTCATCGTGTCATTCAGCCCGTTCGTGAACGCGGCGGAGGGCTATGCCCATGTGATGCTGCCCATCGCGCCATTCACCGAAACGGCGGGCAGTCTGGTCAATTGCGAAGGCCGCCTGCAGAGTTTCAACCCGGTGGTGCAGCCGCTGGCGGAAACGCGGCCGGGCTGGAAAGTGTTGCGCGTGCTGGGCAATCTGCTCGGTTTGAACGGTTTCGACTTCCAGAGCGCCCCGGAAGTCCGGGCCGAGGCGTTCAGCGCCATCGGCGGCGCGGGCAATATCGCCACCACGCTGGCGCGCAAGGCCGATCTGCCGCTGCCCCAGAGTCTGCCTGCGGCACACCCGCAGGGTCTGGAGCGCATCGCCCCGGTGCCCATTTATTCCAGCGACGCCGTCGTGCGCCGCGCGCCCAGCCTGCAGCGCACGCGCGATGCGCGCGACGCTCGTCAGGCCGGCATTCCCGCTGCACTCTGGCAGCAACTGAACCTGCAGGACGGCGACCAGGTGCGTATCCGCGCGGGCGGTCAATCCGTGGTGCTGCCCGCACGCTGCGACCGCAGCCTGCCCGCAAATGTGGTGCGCATTGCGGCGGCATGGGCAGAGGCAGCGCCGCTCGGACCGATGTTCGGCGCCTTGCAGGTTGAAAAGGCGGAGCAGTCGACGCCGGCCGCCGTGGGGACAATTCACGCAGTGGAGAAGGTCTGACCATGCTCGAAACCTTCAATCAAGGCGGACTCTCTCTCCTCGGCCCGATTGCCTGGCCAGTGGTGTGGAATCTGATCAAGATCATTGTCGTCGTGCTGCCGCTGATGGGCGCGGTCGCCTACCTCACCCTGTGGGAGCGCAAGCTCATCGGCTGGATCCAGATCCGCATCGGTCCGAACCGCGTCGGCCCCTTCGGTCTGTTCCAGCCGATTGCCGACGCGCTGAAGCTGCTGCTCAAGGAAATCATCGTTCCCTTCCAGTCGAACAAGCGGCTGTTCATTCTGGGCCCGGTGATGACCATCATGCCCGCGCTGGCGGCCTGGGTGGTGATTCCCTTCGGGCCCGACGTGGTGCTGGCCAACATCAACGCCGGGCTGTTGCTGTTGCTGGCCATCACCTCGATGGAGGTCTATGGGGTGATCATCGCCGGCTGGGCGTCCAACTCCAAATACGCCTTCCTCGGCGCGATGCGCGCGGCGGCGCAGATGGTGAGCTATGAAATCGCCATGGGTTTTTCCATGGTCATCGTGCTGATGGTGTCCGGCAGTCTCAACATGACCGAGATCGTGCTCGGTCAGACCCGGGGCACGTTCGCCAGCATGGGGCTCAACTTCCTGTCGTGGAACTGGCTGCCGCTGCTGCCGATCTTCGTGGTTTACATCATCTCCGGCATCGCCGAGACCAACCGCCATCCCTTCGACGTGGTGGAAGGCGAGTCGGAAATCGTTGCCGGCCACATGGTCGAGTATTCGGGCATGTCGTTCGCCATGTTCTTCCTGGCTGAATACGCCAACAT
>JAKANU010000407.1 GCA_021812315.1 Pseudomonadota bacterium | reverse complement strand
AGGCCAGAGGACGTGGCTCCGGCGATGCGTGCCCTGGGTTGGCGCGACAGTTTGCGTACGCCGCGCGAATTGCCCGAGCAGACACTACGTATGTGCGAGGCACGACAGGCGGCTGCCTGGCTCGCCGCGCATCTATCCCTGAGCGGTTTGCACGCGTCCGATGTGATGGTGCTGGCGCGCAAGCGCGTGGCGCTGATACCGATGCAGGATGAACTGCGCCGGCTGGGCGTGGCAGCCCAGATTGGCGAAAAGACAAGCCTGATCGAGTGCTGCGAAGTGCAGGACATGGTGGCCCTGCTCGACGTTCTGGTCTCTGCGCAGCACGATCTTTCGCTGGCGCGAGTGCTCAAGTCGCCGCTGTTCGGTTTGCCTGACGAGAGGCTTGTACAAGTCGCGCTGGCGCGCGCCCGCTGCCAACTGCCCTGGTTTGAATTGCTACAAAAAGAAGAGCTAATTGCGCCCGATGGACGGTCTCCTGCAGCCTGTTTGATGCGCTGGAAGGCTTGGGTTGATAGACTTCCACCGCATGATGCGTTGCAAGCCATCTACGCCGACGCAGATGTGCTGGCACGCTTTTCCGCAGCGGCGCCGGCGCACCAGCGGGCCAACGTTCTGAGCAACCTGCGTGCGCTGCTGGCGCTTTCCCTGCAAGTTGGTGGAGGTCGCTATGCGACACCCTATGGGCTGGTTCGTTCGCTCAAGAGCGGGGGAGCGCATGCGCCCGCAGCCGTCAACCGCGATGCGGTGCGTCTGCTGACGATTCACGGGGCCAAGGGCCTCGAAGCCGAAACCGTCCTGCTGCTTGACACCGACGCGACGCAGCGTGGTGCCGACAGCATGACAGTGCTGGTGGACTGGCCGTTCGATGCCGCCTGGCCAGCCAAATTTGTCTTCTTGACCAGCGAGCGCACGCCGCCTGCCTGTGCCCTCGATACGCTCAACGTCGAGCGTGCACAGCGTGCGCAGGAAGAACTCAATACTTTGTACGTGGCAATGACCCGGGCTCGCGAGACCCTGGTCGTCTCCAGTGTGCAATCCCACCGCGAAGCCGAGCACAGTTGGTGGCAAAGGTTGCAGGCCTGGGCACAGCCGCTGATGGTGCCCGTGGCAGACACGCCAGACTCGTCTGCGGAAGCCTCCAGACGCGATTCCTTCCAACTTGCGGAACTACCTGAAGCCTCCTTCAATCAAGCCCTTGCTGCTATCGATTCAGAAGCAGGCCGGTTGGCGGCGCGGGTTGGCGAGGCGATGCATCGATTGTTGCAGTGGGGCGATGTGTCGGAGTCGGGCACGCTGGCTGTAGCCAGGGAATTTGATCTGACCCGCGAACAGGCGATGCACGCATGCGCCATGGCCAGGCGGATTCTGCAGGGGCCAGGTGCCTGGGCGTGGAATCCGGCCGTGCTGGCGTGGCAGGGCAATGAAGTCGAATTGATGGTGAACGGCCAGGCGCGACGTATCGACCGGCTCGTGCAACGCCAGGATGTGGGCCATGTTGGCGAATGGTGGGTCCTTGATTACAAGTCCACCGCGCCGGCGCACGCAAGCGCTGATCCGCTGTTGCAGCTGCGCGCATACCAGCGTGCGCTGCAGGAGATTCGTCCCGGCGCCGTGGTTCGTGCCGCGTTGCTGACCGGCGCGGGAGACCTGATTGAAGTGGCGCAGGCCCATGAACCCTGAATCGATGGGATGCGCGATTGTGGTGGGCGCCGGCCCGGCCGGCTTGATGGCTGCCGAGGTACTGCAACAAGGTGGTGCTGCCGTGCACGTCTACGACTCCATGCCCTCGGCGGGGCGCAAGTTCCTGTTGGCTGGAAAGGGCGGGTTGAACCTGACCCATTCGGAACCCACGGACGTTTTTGTGACTCGCTATGGTGCGCGGCGCGGGCACCTAGATGCGGTACTGCGCGAATTTGACGGCGCGGCGGTACGTGCCTGGGCCAAAACCCTGGGAGTCGAAACCTTTGTGGGTACCTCAGGGCGCGTGTTTCCGCTGGACATGAAAGCCGCACCGCTGCTGCGTGCCTGGCTGCACCGCCTGCGCCACCCGGCCGATGGCACTGGCGTGCAATTTCATATGCGCCATCGCTTCAACGGCTGGAGTGCCGATGGCTGTGAGCTTTGTTTCCAGACGCCCGAGGCGGTCGTGCAGGCTCGCGCCGGGGCGGTCGTGCTGGCGCTGGGTGGAGCCAGTTGGGCACGACTGGGTTCGGACGGTGCCTGGGTGCCTTGGTTGCGTGAACGTGGCGTCGCATTGGCGCCGCTGCGGCCGGCGAACTGCGGCTTTGACGTCGGCCGTCTCGGGCCGGGGCTGGCACCCGCAAAGCCGCCCGGCTGGAGTGCCTATTTCAAATCTCGTTTTGCCGGTCATCCGTTCAAGTCGGTGGCGATATCGTTCACTTCAAGGCAGGGACTGAGCTTTGCGCGCAAGGGCGAGTTTGTCGCCACCGCCACCGGCGTCGAGGGCAGTCTGATTTACGCTGCATCGAGTCTGCTGCGCGACGAAATTGCTGCGACAGGCCAGGCCGTGTTCGACCTTGACCTGCTGCCGGACCTGAGCGTGCAAAGAGTCCATGACGAGGTCATTCACCCAAGGGGTTCGCGCTCGCTTTCGAGTCATCTGAAAAGCCGCTTGCGCATCGATGGCATCAAGCTTGCGATCC
>JAKANU010000406.1 GCA_021812315.1 Pseudomonadota bacterium | reverse complement strand
GACTGCATAAGAACCGGTGGACGTCGGGGCGAGTACCTCCGTACAATCATTCTTGCCAGCACTTGTTGTTTGCTTCATTTGAGAGAGCAGCCATGAATGGATTTCTTTACACTATTTTGGTGGCGGCAGCGCTTGCGTCGCCTGCTGGTGTTTTGTGTGCAACTCCGCTCGACAAGGCCAGTCCAGAATATTCACAGCTTGAGGCGATGGGCTATGAAGTGCAGCCACCCAAACCATCCGATACGTCAACCATTGCCAAGAGCATGGACACAACCCTTGTCATCTTCAAAAACGACAATGGTATATCGATGGCGCGATACTTCAAAAGGGAACGCAAGGATCTGGATAAGGAGCAAATGCTCCAATTGCTCACGCTGGTAAACAGCATCAATACCGACCAGGCTTTTCAGTTATCCGTTCAAGACACGCTGCTGACTGTTGCGGTGTACAACATCGGGCCATACAACCCTAAAGTGTTCGCCAGTCTTGTTCGCAAGCTTGAGATGTCAAGCACGATTTTTACCAAATACCCAGCACTACTCAAACTCATGAATCAGTAGCCGCATCTGCGGCATGTCAGAAATGAGCCTGGAGCCTGCCTCCACTTGCGTATCCCTTGCCCGGGACTTTCCAGCTCAGAGGTCTCGCGTATAGCGCTCGTGCAACTCGGCCGGCTGAACGGCACGCTTCCTCATCCGGATGTTGAGCAACTCGACGACCACCGAGAACGCCATGGCAAAGTACACATAGCCCTTGGGAACATGGTGATCAAACCCGTCAGCGATCAACACGACGCCAATCACCACCAGGAACGCGAGAGCGAGCATCTTGATGGTCGGATGCGCGGCGACGACACGACCGATGCTGCCGGCGAAGACCATCATCAGAATGACTGAAGCAATGACCGCCGCGATCATCACCCCGACCTCGTCGACCATCCCAACGGCCGTGATGATCGAATCGAAGGAGAAAACCAGGTCAATGATGATGATCTGAAGGATGACGGCGGAAAACGTCGCGCGCACCGTGGCCGAGGCTTCGCCCGCCTCGCCCTCGATCAACTGGTGGATTTCCTTGGTACTTTTCCACAGCAGGAACAGGCCACCGCCGATGAGTATCAGGTCGCGACCCGAAATCTCCTGGCGCAACACGGTGAACATTGGCGCGGTCATTCCGACGATCCAGGACAGCAGAAACAGGAGCCCGACGCGCATCAACATGGCGATGAACAGCCCGATCCGGCGCGCCAGGTCGCGGCGCTCGGCCGGCAGTTTGTCGACCAGGATCGAAATGAAAATGACATTGTCGATGCCAAGCACGAGTTCGAGAACCGTGAGCGTCAGGAACGCGATCCACACCTGCGGGTCGGAAATCAACTCAATCACGCAACTTCTCCCAAATCCAACGCCGGAAACGGGCGTCCCGCGCCCCGCGTCCGAAGCGCCAGGGGACCCGTATCGGCTTTCAGTAGGTAATCGCCATCGCCGGGACGTCGACGCGGATCATGGGCTTTTTCAACGCCCCGTGCACCGCCTTGACATATTCGGCGGACCATTTTTCATTCTCGAACCAGGTCGCACCGGCGGCCTCGGTGACGCGCAGCACCTTGTCGGCGGTCAACACCTTGCCGCTGGCGCGCAGTGGCTCGCACTCGAGCGCGGTGAACTGGGCGTCGAGCCAGGCGCGCGCCACATCGTGCGCCATTGCCGGTCCTTCTTCGACGTTGAAGTGGAATTCCAGCCCCTTGGCCAGAAAAACGATGATCTGATTACGCATAAACGTCCTTTCTTTCCATTCCGGTGCAAGTGTGCCTCATTTTTTGGCGTGCTCCTTGAGTTTGGCGCGCGGATGCGCGGCGTCATAGGCGCGCGCCAGATGCTGAAAATCGAGCCGCGTGTAGACCTGCGTCGTGGTGATGCTGGCGTGCCCGAGCAACTCCTGCACGCCGCGCAAATCACCGCTGGACTGCAACAGATGGCTGGCAAAGGAGTGGCGCAGCATGTGCGGATGCACCGGTGCAGCCAGCCCCGCCTGCTGGCCGCGTTGGCGCAGCCGCTGCCAGATCGACTGCGCGCTCAGGCGCGTTGCGTTGCGGCCCAGGAACAAGGCGGCCGGCGCCAGTCCCGGCGCCTGCGCAGCCGGGTTGCGCAGAGCCTGCTCACGCAGCGCCAGCCAGCGCGTCAAAGCCTGCATCGCCGCGGCACCCACAGGGACCGTGCGGCGCTTCGACCCCTTGCCAATAACATGCGCTTCGCCGGCCTGCAAATCGATCCAGCCACGCGCGTGCGCGCTGGCGCATGCGTCCAGCCCCGTGAGTTCACCGACGCGCAATCCAGCGCCGTAGAGCAACTCGACGATCGCCGCGTCACGCGCCTCCAGCCAGGGATCGCCTTCTCGGTTGACGAAGCTCGCCAATTGCAGGCTCTCATCCACGCCCAGAGCCTTGGGCAGGGGCTTGCCGACCTTGGGTCCACGCACGTCCTGCACCGGGTTGCTCGCCACCAGACCCTCGCGCCCAAGCCAGCGATAAAAGCCGCGCCAGCCCGAGAGGATCAGCGCGATGCCCCGGCCCGTGCGTCCCGCGCCGTGCATCTGCGCCACCCAGCGACGAATGTGGCCGCTGTGAACTTCAAGCAGTTCCACCCCGGCCCGTTCTGCGTAGAGATC
>JAKANU010000066.1 GCA_021812315.1 Pseudomonadota bacterium | reverse complement strand
GACTCACCGGCTTTGAGGTCATGGGGCAGTTCGCCCTGAGCCTGGTGTTCAAACACTTTGCGCAGCTGCACTCGCCGCTACCGCTTGCAGCGCCGTGGTCTGTGCTGCTTGAATGCTCGGATCATGAGTCCGAGGCGCACGCCAGAGCTGGCTTGGAGCGCCTGCTCGAAGCCGCGCTGGAGCGCGGCCATGGCAGCGATGCCGTGGTCGCTGAAAGCCTGCAGCAGGCCAGTCAGTTGTGGCAGATCCGCGAGAGCATTCCGTTGGCGCAGCCGCTTGAGGGCTTGAACATCAAGCATGACATCTCGGTACCCGTCTCACGGATTGCGGAATTTGTCAGTTTCACAGACGCCTTGCTGCAAAAAGAAATTCCCGGTGTTCGCCTGGTGAATTTCGGACATCTTGGCGACGGTAACCTGCACTACAACGTGCAGGCGCCGTTTGGGGTCGATCCGGCTGTCTTCCTGCATGAGCATGAAGAGCGCGTCAACACGCTGGTCTTCGATTCGGTGCATGGTTTTGGCGGCTCGATCTCCGCCGAACACGGGGTCGGCAGTCTGAAAGTCGATCAGCTCGAAAGATACAAGTCGCCGGTGGCACTGAGCATGATGCGCGCCATCAAGCGGGCTCTGGACCCGCAAAACCTCCTCAATCCTGGCCGTGTGATTCGGGTCGGGTCAGGGTCCGGTGGAGCGGGTGAAGGGAATCGAACCCTCGTATGAAGCTTGGGAAGCTGCCGTTCTACCATTGAACTACACCCGCTTGGGTGCGCAATTATAGGGCGCTGCGGTCGGCGCGATCAGGTCGCAAGGGGTTGGCTGATCAGGTCGATGCGAGCCAGGACTTCGGGGGTCAGTTTGGGCAGCACGTCCACGGCGCCGAGGTTTTCGCGCAATTGGGAAGCGCGTGACGCACCGGTGATCACGCTGCTGACTTTTGGGTTGTGGGCGGCCCAGGCGATGGCGAGCTGGCTCAGTGTGCAACCGAGTTCGTTGGCGATGACTTCGAGTTGTGATACGGCGGCATTGCGCGTCACGTCGGTCAGACCTTTGACCAAGAAACCCATGCCATCGAGCGATCCGCGGCTGCCCTCGGGGATGCCCTGACGGTACTTGCCCGTGAGCAGGCCGCAAGCAAGCGGACTCCAGGTTGTCAGACCCAATCCGATGTCTTCGATCAGCCTTGCGTATTCCTGTTCAACGCGCTTGCGGTGAAACAGGTGGTACTGTGGTTGCTCCATCACCGGCTTGTGCAGGTGATGGCGCTCGGCGATGCTCCATGCCGTGCGTATGTCGTCGGCCGACCACTCGCTGGTGCCCCAGTAAAGTGCCTTGCCCTGGGTGATCATGTCGCTCATCGCCCACACCGTTTCCTCGATCGGTGTGTGCGGGTCGCTGCGATGGCAGTACACCAGATCGATGAAATCCAGACCCATGCGCTTGAGCGATCCGTCGATAGCCTGCATCAGGTACTTGCGGTTGAGCGTGTCCTTGCGGTTGATCGAGGCACCCTCTCGCTCCAGGCCCCAGAAAAACTTGGTCGAGACGACGAAGCTCACGCGCGGCCACTTCAGTGCCTTGATGGCTTCGCCCATCAGCGCCTCACTCTTGCCAACCGCGTAGGCCTCGGCATTGTCAAAGAAGTTGACGCCAGCGTCCATGGCGATGGCCAGCATCTCGCGCGCGGCCGTGGTGTCGACCTGGTTGTGATAGGTCACCCATGAGCCCATGGACAGTTGGCTCACCTGCAGGCCGCTGCGGCCCAGACGTCGATATTGCATGAAGGTACTCCGTTGGAATCCGGCTCAGACCCGCTGGCCGCCGTCGATGGCGATTTCCGCGCCGGTAATGTAGGACGATTTTTCGCTGCACAGGAATTCGATCAGGTCGGCCACTTCGTCAACCTTGCCCAGGCGACGCATCGGAATGTCGTTCTGCACGATCCTATCAGTGCCGGGCGAGAGGATCGCTGTGTCGATTTCGCCGGGTGCAATGGCGTTGACGCGCACGCCCATGCTGGCCATGTCAGCGGCCATTTCCCGGGTCAGCGCAGCCAGTGCCGCCTTCGAGGTTGCGTAGGCCGCGCCGGCAAACGGATGCACTCGGTAGCCGGCAATCGAGCACAGGTTGACGACGGCGCCACCTGCGTTGGAGAGTTCCTGGGCGAAGCCGCGCGTCAGGATCAGCGGTGCATAGAAGTTGGTGTTGTACATGGACTGCCAGACCTTCAGATCGGTGGTCAGCGAATTCACCCGCTCGCCCATCTGCCCCTTGGGCGAGATGCCAGCATTGTTTACCAGCGCGTGCAGTCGGGAACCGCCAAGCAGGGGGCGCAAGGCATCGACCGTGCGCCCGATCTGATCGAGGTCAGACAAGTCGAGTTCAACATGCGTGTTCTCCTGCGTGCTCCAGGGGCAGAGCGTCGGCAGGGGATGTCGTGACAGCGTGATGACGCGCCAGCCCAGGCTGCGAAAACGCTGCGCCACCGCGTGGCCGATGCCACGGCTCGCGCCCGTGACGATGGCTGTCTTGCGCTCGGGCATCGGGATCAGTCGCCTTTGGCGGCGCGACGGGTCCGGCGCTGCAACATCTGCATGAGGAGAAACAGCGTTGTTGAAAAGACAATCATGATCGTTGCCACGGCGGTCAGTGCCGGGGTCATGCTGTCGCGAAGCCCCGAGAACATCTCGCGCGGCAAGGTGCGCTGATCGGGTCCGGCTATCAGCAGTGCAATCACGACGTCGTCAAACGAAGCAGCAAAGGCAAACAATGCGCCCGAGGCCATGGCCGGCATGATGCTGGGCAAGGTCACGCGCATGAAGGTGAGCCTGGGTGTGGCGCCACAGGCGGCGGCGGCACGTGCCTGATTCGGGTCGAGCAATTCCAGGGCGGTCAGCACCGGGACGACGACGAAAGGTACCGCAATGACCGTGTGCGCGATGATCATCCCGCTGTAAGTGCTGGTCAGCGACATCGGTGCGAGGAAGAAATACGAGGCGACGGCGATCAGTATCACTGGCACGATCATCGGCGAGAGCACGACCATCTTGAGCACGGCGCTCCACCAGGCGCGCTGGCGTGCCAGGCCCAACGAAGCCATGGTGCCGAGCAGCACCGAGGCGGCGGTGGCGACGACACCGATGAATAGCGAATTGCCAAGTGCTGACAGCCACTTGCCACCTCCGAGAACTTCGTGGTACCAGCGCAGTGAGAACCCAGGCAAGGGGTAAGTGAGGAAGGAGCCGCTGGAAAACGAAAGTGGAATGATGGCTGCGATTGGTGCAAGCAAAAAGACGAGCACGGCCGCGCAGATCGTCCAGTAAATGAGCTTCCAGGGCTTCACGGCGTTCTCATCCCATCGAGAGGGCGCGCCCACCCGAAACTTTGTGCGCCAGTGCATACAGAGCCAGGGTGGTTACCAGCATCATCAGGCCCAGTGCGGAGGCCAAGCCCCAGTTGCCGGTGTCGGTCGTGTAGGTCGCCACAAAGTACGACAGCATCTGGTCGGCTCCACCGCCCACCAAGGCCGGCGTGATGTAGTAGCCCATCGCCAAAATGAAAACCATCAGGGACCCGGCAACAATCGCCGGCGCTGCCATCGGCAGATAGACCCTGAAAAAGGCCGTCACCGGAGGTGCTCCCAAGCTGGTGGCGGCGCGCATGTAATGTGGCGGTATGCCTTTGAGTACGCTGTAGAGAGGAAGGATCATAAACGGCAGCAGCACGTGCGTCATGGCGATCAGCACGCCGGTCCGGTTATAAATCAGGGTCAACGGTTCACTGATCAGACCCAGATCCATCAACAGGGTGTTGACCATGCCCTCCCGCTGCAGCACCACAACCCAGGCGGCGGTGCGCACCAGCAGCGAAGTCCAGAATGGCAGGAGCACGAGAATCATCAACCAGTCGGCGACCTTTTCTGTGACCTGTGTCAACAACATGGCGACCGGAAAACCGAGCAGCAGACACATCAGGGTGACGCTGGCGCTGATGCCCAGCGTGCGCAGCAACACGTCGATATAGATACGGTTGTTTTCGGTGGCGCGTTCGATGCTGTCCTGTGCGTTGTGCACCAGATCAAGCGCGGCCAGAAGGTAGTAGCTCGAGACCGGGCCGCGAGCGCGCTTGACTGCGGCAAAGAACGCGGTGCTAGCGAGATTTGGATCAATGGCATGAAAGAAGTCGCGGCCGAAGATGGTCTGCGGCGGCGCGCTTGAGACTTCGCGTGCCGCACGCATCAAGGTGCTGCGCACACCGTTGACTTCGTAATTGAGGCGCCGCGCCGCATCGGCCAGGGTGTTGGCCTCGCGCGCCGCGCTGAGGTCCTGCGCAAACCCGACAAACACTGCGGCTGGCACGGCAGTCGGCGGTTGCCAGTCGCGCAGCAGGGCCAGGGTCTTGGGCAGTGCCCGGGGCACCTCGGCCTCGCGCACTGCCAACGAAAGCAGCCAGACCAGCGGCGCGACAAAGAACACCAGCAGGAACCCTGTCAGGGGCAGGAGCAAGGCGTTCTTTCGGCGCGTAGACATGGTCGTGATGGCGTCTCTACTTGGTACCGGCCCACTTGGTCCAACGTTCGGCCAATTTGTCGCCGTTGTCGATCCAGAACTTCACTTCTTCATGGAACGCCTGCTTCAGGTTGTCCGGGTTGGTCGGCAGGTCCGCCATCAACGATTTATCGACCAGGGGAGCGGCGGCGGCGGCCGTCACGCCGTAGCGGACGTATTTCGGCAATTTCGCCTGATTCTCCGGGCGACCCATGAACTCGACCAGCTTCTCGGCATTGACCTTTTGCGGCGTGCCTTTCATGATGACCCAGCTGTCCATCGTGTAGGGCGTGTCTTTCCAGACCATCTTGAAGTTCTTCTTATCCTTTTCGTTGGCCGCGGTGATGCGGCCGTTGTAGGCGGTGGTCATGACGACGTCGCCGGCCGCGAGCATCTGCGGCGGTTGCGCACCGCTCTTCCAGAACACCAGATCACCCTTGATGGTGTCGAGCTTCTTGAATGCACGCTCGATCCCCTCTGGGGTGCCAAGCACCTTGTAAACGTCCTTGGACGAAACACCGTCAGCAATCAGGGCCACTTCAAGATTCCACTTGGCGCCGTTGCGGATCGAGCGCTTGCCAGGAAACTTCTTCGTGTCGAAGAAGTCAGTCCAACCGGCCGGTGCTGGCTTGAGCTTGTCACCATCGTAGGCCAGCACCAGGTTGTAGATGATGGCGCCCACGCCGCACGGGTGCACGGTCCCGGGCAGATAGCGTGCTGCACCGCCGATCTTGTTCACGTCCAGCTTCTCATACAGACCTTCATCACAGCCGACTTCGAGTTCATCGGCCTCCACCTGAACCACGTCCCAGGTGTTGTTGCCGCCCTTGATCTTGGTGCGCAGCACGCCCAGACCGCCATCCCAAGCCTCATCCGTGAGCTTGATTCCCGTCGCGTTGAAGGGTTTGAAATAGACCTCCTTCTGACCGTCCTGATAGGCGCCACCCCAGGACACGACGTTCAGGTCGCGCGTTTGCCCATAGCTCGCCAGCGCGCCCAGCGCGAGGGTTGCGGCAATCCCCGCCAATACATGCTTCCTCATCTCTATGCTCCTCAGTAAAAAAGTTAACTAAACCAACCAACCAATCAGAATATCCACGCGTCTTCAGCTCGAAAACCCAGGCACAGGCTTTGGCCAACCACCAGCCCGGCCGGCAGAGCTGCTGGGCTGAGCTTGGCGAACCATTGCTGTGCCTGATTCGAGCCCGCAGCGTCCACGCCTTGCAGCCGCGCCACGAGCCGCCAATGATCACCTTGATGAATCACGTCGGTCAACTCGATATCGATGCGGTTCGGTAAATGGTCAGCTTCTTCGGGCACCGCCACCTGCAGGAATTCGGGTCGCACACATAGCCTCACTGCGTCCTTGCCGCCCGTGGGCTTGGTGGCACACAGCCTGGCCTGCAAGCGCGGACCGCCGGCGGTGCGCAGCCAAGTCGTCGCGGCGCCGCCATCGGCGACGGCGCCTGACTCCAGCGTGCCATGAATCATGTTGTTGTCGCCGAGGAAGTTGGCAACAAAGGGATTGGCCGGCGCGTCGTAGAGCGTTTGTGGCGAGGCGAGCTGTTCAATGCGTCCGTGGTTGAACACGGCGACCCGATCCGACAGCGTCATGGCTTCGCTTTGGTCATGAGTGACAAAGACCATGGTCACACCGAGTTCGCGATGCAGCCGGCGGATTTCGAGTTGCATCTCCTCGCGCAACTTCTTGTCCAGCGCTGACAGCGGTTCGTCCATCAGGACCAGCCTGGGTTCAAAGACCAGGGCACGCGCCAGCGCCACGCGCTGTTGTTGTCCGCCCGAGAGCTGGCTGGGCTTGCGGTGGGTAAAGTTCTCCAGATGCACCTTCTCCAGTGCGGCGGTCACCTTCTGCGAAATGATGCCGGGCGCAACTTTGCGCACGGACAAGGGAAAGGCAACGTTTTGTGCCACTGTCATGTGCGGAAACAGTGAATAGCTCTGAAATACCACGCCCATGTTGCGGTGGTGCGGGGGCAGCGATTCGATCGATTTGCCGTCGAGCCGGATGGTCCCGGCACTGGGTGCTTCAAAGCCGGCCAGGAGCATCAGCGTGGTCGTCTTGCCCGAGCCCGACGGGCCGAGCAGGGTCAGGAATTCGCCGGCCTCAATATGCAGGTTCAAGTCGTCAACGGCGGCCGCTTTGCTGCCCTGGTAGCGCTTGAAGACGTGTTCAAATTCAATCAGTGCCATGGGTTCGGGGCTTCGCAAAAATTGGCCGTTAGCTTGACGCCGTCACTGCTTGGCGCTGCTTGTCGACCAGCCATTTACCCAGGCCACAGTGTCGGCCAGTGCCAGTCGGGTGCGTTCAAGCAAGAGCTCAATTTCTGCTTCGCTGATGATCAACGGTGGCGAAAATGCTACCACGTCGCCGACCAGGGCGCGCACGATCAGGCCATGCTGCTGGGCACGGCTGACAAAGTAGTTGGCAACTCCGCGCGCGGGATCAAAGGGCGTGCGCAGTGCCGGGTTGGCCGAGAGTTCGATGGCAGCGATCAAGCCCATGCCACGTACATCGCCCACCAGTGCATGCCCGCGAAGTTGCTGCAAACCCTGCTGCAGGCGCGGGCCGACTTGCTGCACGTGCTCAACGATGCGATCGGACTCGTAAATGCGCAAGGTCTCCAGCGCAATGGCGCAGGCCAGAGGATGACCACTGTAGGTGTAGCCGTGACCAAAAACCCCGACCGCGGCACTGGTATCAGCGATGGTCTGATAGATTTCATCGGTCAGGTACAGAGCTGACATCGGAACGTAAGCCGAGGTCAGCATCTTGGCCACGGTGATCATGTCGGGCTTGAGGTCGAACACCTGCGTGCCAAAGGCCTGCCCCAGGCGTCCAAAGCCGGTGACGACTTCGTCGACCAGAAACAGGATGTCGTACTTCTTCAGGATTGCCTGCACACGGGCGAAGTACCCGGCGGCTGGCAACAGCACACCGCCTGCGGCCTGCACCGGCTCGGCGATGAAGGCGGCGACAGTTTGCGGACCTTCGCGCAGGATGGTCTCTTCGAGTTCGCGCACCAAGCGGTCGACAAACTGGGCTTCGGATTCCCCGGACTGTCCAAACTGGTAATAGTTCGGTGAGCCGACGCGCACAATGCCATCCAGTGGCAGGTCAAAATGCTGTTGCATCACCGTCAGCCCGGACATCGAGGCTGCGGCCGCCGTTACCCCGTGGTACGCCTTGTTGCGGGCGATGATCTTTTTCTTGAGCGGACGGCCTTTGGCATTGTTGTAGTAGCGCACCAGTTTGAAGGCCGTGTCGTTGGATTCGGAGCCGGAATTCGCAAACAGCACGCGTGCCATCGGCACCGGCGCCCATTTGATCATCGTCTCCACCAGTTCGGTAACCGGGCCCGGCACCTTGCCCGAGAACGAGTGGTAGTAGGGCAGGGTTGTCATCTGCCGAAACGCCGCATCAGCGAGTCGTTTTTCTGAAAAACCGAGCGAGGCACACCACAGCCCCGCCATGCCCTCGATATAGGCTTTGCCGTGCTCGTCAAAGACCTGTACACCCTCACCGCGAACGATGACCAGCGGACCCTGCGTCTCGAACTGGCGCAGTTGCGTGTACGGATGCAGGTGGTGTCGCAGGTCGCGTTGCCCTGCGACCGAAGCTGCGTGCGTCGAATCACCCATGGACGAGTTCCTCCTGACTGGATTCGTGCTTATCTTTCATTTGTCGAGTCCTCCCATGCACAGGTACTTGATCACCAGGTACTCGTCCATGCCGTACTTGGAGCCTTCGCGGCCCAAACCCGATTGCTTGACACCGCCAAATGGCGCCACTTCATTGGAAATGATGCCGGTGTTGATGCCGACCATGCCGCTCTCGATGCCCTCGCCAACGCGCCAGATGCGACCGATGTCCCGGGAATAGAAGTAGCTGGCCAACCCGAACTCGGTGTTGTTGGCCATGGCGACGGCCTCGGCGTCGGTCTTGAAGCGAAACAGCGGCGCAAGCGGGCCGAAGGTCTCCTCGCGCGCCACCAGCATGTCGGGAGTGGCGTCGGCAATTACTGTCGGCTCGAAGAAGGTCTGTCCCAGAGCATGGCGTTTGCCGCCGGTGAGCACCCGGCCGCCCTTGGCCAGTGCATCGGCAACATGCTCCTCGACCTTCTTGATCGCCGCGGCGTCGATCAGCGGACCCTGGGTCACCCCGGCTTCCAGACCATTGCCAACCTTGAGCTTTTCCACCGCGACCACCAGCTTCTTCGCGAAGGCGTCATAGACACCGTCCTGCACATACAGGCGGTTGGCGCAGACGCAGGTCTGTCCGGCGTTGCGGTACTTGGACATGATGGCGCCTTCGACCGCCGCGTCCAGATCCGCATCGTCAAAGACGATGAAAGGTGCGTTGCCGCCGAGTTCCAGGGAGAGCTTCTTGATGGTCTTGGCGCATTGCTGCATCAACATGCTGCCGATCTCGGTCGAACCGGTGAAGGAGAGCTTGCGCACGGTCGTGTTGGAGCTCATTTCGCCACCGATGGCGCTGGCTGATCCGGTCAGGACACTGAAGATGCCCGCCGGTACGCCGGCGCGCTCGGCCAGGACGGCCAGCGCCAGTGCCGAATACGGTGTGGCCAGCGCGGGTTTGAGCACCATCGGGCAGCCCGCAGCCAGTGCCGGGCCGGCTTTGCGCGTGATCATGGAGGAGGGGAAGTTCCAGGGCGTGATGGCCGCGCACACGCCAATGGGCTGTTTGATGACCACGATGCGCCGGTCTGCCCAGGGTGAGGCGAGAGTGTCGCCGCTGACGCGCTTGGCTTCCTCGGCAAACCATTCGATAAATGACGCGGCGTAGGCGATTTCGCCCTTGGCTTCGGCCAGCGGTTTACCCTGCTCGGTGGTCATGATCATGCCCAGATCGTCGGCGTTGGCCAGCATCAGGTCGTTCCATTTGCGGATCACGGAACTGCGCTCCTTGCCGGTCTTGGCGCGCCAGGCCGGCCAGGCAGCGTTGGCCGCTGCAATGGCGCGGCGGGTTTCGCCAGCGCCCATTCTTGGCACTGTGCCAATCGTCTCGCCGGTAGCCGGATTGGTTACGGCACAGGTCTCGCCGCTGTCGGCATCGCACCATTGCCCGTTCAGATAGGCTTGCTGGCGCAGCAGGGTGGGGTCTTTGAGTTGCATCATGTGAATAGCTCTTGATTAGGGTTGAAATCTTGGCGGTCATTGTGCCGCTTGCGCTTCAAGTCGGTCAACAATGCGCATTCTTCCGATCAACGGGCATCGACGGCTGCCAGCGCCGCGGCGACGATGGCCAGGCCCTCATCAACGATGGCGTCGCTGGCCGTCAGCGGTACCAGGATGCGGATCACATTGCCGTAGGTGCCGCATGACAACAGGATCAGCCCGCGTCTGGTGGCCTCGGCAACCAGGCGCTTGGTCATATCGGCATCGGGCTTGTTCGGATCACCATTGGTACAAAGTTCCATCGCCACCATCGCGCCAAGGCCGCGGACTTCGACGATGCTGCGGTGCTTGGCGGCCATGGCCTTGAGGCTCGCGATGATGCGCGCCCCGAGCACCCGGCTGCGTTCGAGCAGTTTTTCGCTCTCGAAGACGTCGAGCACCGCCAGCGCCGCAGCGCAAGCCAGCGGACTGCCGGCGTAGGTGCCACCCAGACCGCCGGGTGCGGGCGCGTCCATGATCTCGGCGCGCCCGACGACGGCTGAAATAGGATAGCCCCCGGCCATCGATTTGGCCATGGTGATCAGATCCGGCGCTACCTCGCTTTGTTCAACCGCGAACCAGGTGCCGGTGCGACCCGCGCCGGTCTGGATTTCATCTGCGATGAAGACGATGCCGTGTTCATCGCAGAGTTTGCGCAGGCGCTGCAGGAACTGCGCCGGCGCGACGTTGAAGCCGCCCTCGCCCTGCACCGGCTCGACAATGATGGCAGCGACACGGTTCGCTTCTACATCGTTCTTGAAGATTGACTCGACCGAAGCGATCGAATCGTCCACGCTCACACCGTGCAGCGCGTTGGGAAACTGGGCGTGGAAAATTTCGGCCGGGAAGGGTCCGAAGCCGGTCTTGTATGGTGCGACCTTGCCGGTCAGGCCCAGGGTCAGCAGGGTGCGGCCATGGTAGCCGCTGGTAAAGGCAATGATGGCGGTGCGTTTGGTGTAGGCGCGTGCAATCTTGACGGCGTTCTCGATCGCCTCCGCACCGGTGCTCAAAAACAGCGTCTTCTTGGCGAAGTTGCCCGGCGCCAGCGCATTGATACGCTCGGCGAGCGCGACGTACGGCTCGTAGGCCACGACCTGGAAGCAGGTGTGGGTGTAGAGATCGAGCTGGGCCTTGACCGCAGCGATCACGTCCGGGTGGCAGTGACCGGTGTTGAGTACGGCAATGCCGCCGGCGAAGTCGATGTAACGCCGGCCCTCGACATCCCAGATTTCGGCGTTCTCGCCGCGTGCAATAAACACTTCGTGACTTTGGCCGACACCGCGTGCAACTGCGGCTGCGCGGCGCTTCATCAAATCGGCGTTCTTAAGGTTGGGTTCGCTTTGCATGGCACTCCTGAGCAGGGTGAGGTGGCGGATCAGATCGCACTAATGTAGATGCAGGCGGCAACGGCTACCATATACAGATGCTTCCATTTTTTGGGTGCACTGTGCAGCGAACCCGACCTGTACAGGAAAACCCTTAGCCGCCCATGTTTGCCCTTGATTCGCAAAGTTCGCAGCCGCTGGTCTTGCAGATCGTCGAGGGGTTTCGCCGTGTCATCGACGATGGTTCATTGCGACCGGGTTCCAAGGCGCCATCGATCCGGCAATTCGCCCACGCCCATGAAATCAGCGTGTTCACTGTGGTTGATGCCTACGACCGACTGGTGGCGCAGGGTTACTTTACGTCGCGGCAGAATTCCGGATTCTTTGTGAAGCAGCGGCCGGTTTCTGATGCCGGGGTGCCGGGAATCGTGCCGATATTCAGCTTCGACTCGACCTGGTACACCCGCCGCATTTTCGAGAATCGGGCGCTGCGGATGAAACCGGGTTGTGGCTGGTTCCCCAGCGAATGGCTGTTTGAGGAAGGCGTGCGGCGCAGTTTGCGCGCGCTGGCT
>JAKANU010000405.1 GCA_021812315.1 Pseudomonadota bacterium | reverse complement strand
CATTCCGCGCGGTCGGGCCCTGGGCGTGACGATGAGCCTGCCGGCGCAGGACCGATACAGTTACGACAGTGAATACATGCTGCATCAGATCAGCATGCTGTTTGGCGGGCGCATTGCCGAGGAGGTGTTCATGAACCAGATGACCACTGGCGCGAGCAACGATTTTGAACGCGCGACGCATTTGGCGCGCGACATGGTGACACGTTACGGCATGACCGATGCGCTGGGTCCGATGGTCTATGCCGAGAACGAGGGTGAAGTTTTTCTTGGCCGCTCGGTCACCAAGACCACCAACATGAGCGAGCAGACCATGCGCAAAGTCGACGACGAGGTGCGGCGCATCATTGACCAGCAATACAGTGTGGCGCGCAAGTTGATCGAAGACAACAAGGAAAAAATGCACGCCATGGCCAGAGCGCTGCTCGAATGGGAGACCATTGACAGCGAGCAGATCGACGACATCATGGGCGGCAAGGATCCGCGACCGCCCAAGGACTGGGTGCCGCAATCCGGTGCTCCAGGAGTCGGCGGCGGCAACAGTGATGGCGCGGCCAGTGCCAAGCCCGATCCGGCCCCGACCGTGGCCTGAACCAGGTGGCGTGATCGCTTCAGACCTTGGTTGGCCGCCTCCCGTGATGGGGCATCGTGCTGCCGTGCGCCATGAAGTGGAACACAAGCCGATTTACCATTGACTTGACGCGCCCCAAGGTCATGGGGATCGTCAATGTCACGCCGGATTCGTTTTCCGATGGTGGACAGCACACCACAACGCGAAGCGCACTGCGTCACTGCGAAACGCTGCTCAGAGATGGGGCCGATATTCTCGACATCGGGGGCGAGTCCTCGCGTCCCGGCGCAGCGCCGGTGCCACTGCAGGAAGAACTTGCGCGCGTGCTCCCGGTGTTGCGCCAGGCCGTTGGTCTGGGCGTGCCGGTGTCGGTCGATACGTGCAAGCCCGAGGTCATGCAGGCCGCGCTTGACCTGGGCGTGGATATCATCAATGACATCTGGGCCTTGCGCCGCTCGCCGTTGCAAAGCGGCGCGGGGTCGCTCGATGCCAGGCAGGTAGTTTGTGGGCACGGCTCCTGCGGCGTTTGCCTGATGCATATGCACAGCGAGCCACAGACCATGCAGATGCGACCCATGAGTGGCGACGTGGTACCACAAGTGCTATCGTTTTTGGAGCGGACGGCGCTTTATTTGCAAGGCTTGGGGGTCGATAAGCATAGAATTGTGCTCGACCCCGGCATCGGCTTTGGCAAGACCATGGAGCAGAATTTCGCCTTGCTGGGCCGGCAGCGCGAGTGGATCGGTCCGCACTACCCGGTGCTGGTGGGATGGTCCAGAAAATCGTCGCTGGCGCGCCTGTTTGAAGAGGCCGGTACCGACCCGCATGCGCGCCGGCGCCATCCGCTGATGGTCGCCAGCGTCGCGGCGGCCGTGCTTGCCATTGAGCGTGGTGCGAGTATCGTGCGGGTCCACGATGTGCGTGAAACCGTGCAGGCACTCAGGGTCGTCCATGCTATAAGATCGGTAGCAGACAAATAACGAGGGTGGGGTAGGGAAATATCATGAGCAGAAGATTTTTCGGCACCGATGGCATTCGCGGCAAGGTCGGACAAGCGCCCATCACCCCAGATTTTGTGCTGCGCCTGGCCCACGCGGTGGGTCAGGTACTCAAGCGCACCGAAGCCAGGCCGACGGTGCTGATCGGCAAGGACACGCGTATTTCCGGCTACATGCTCGAGAGTGCCCTGGAGAGTGGTTTCAACTCGGCCGGTGTCGATGTGGTTCTGCTCGGCCCCCTGCCGACGCCTGGCGTGGCCTATCTGACCCGGGCCCAGCGGGCCTCGCTTGGCGTTGTGATCAGCGCCAGTCACAACCCCTTCTTCGACAATGGCATCAAGTTCTTCAGCGCGCAGGGCACCAAATTGCCCGAATCGTGGGAGCAACAAGTCGAAGCCGCGTTGGAAGAATTGCCGGTCTGGGCCGACTCCGAGAACCTGGGCAAGGCGCGCCGGCTCGACGATGCCGCCGGGCGCTACATCGAATTCTGCAAGAGCACCTTCGCCCACGACTTGACGCTGCGCGGCCTCAAGCTGGTGGTCGATGCCGCGCACGGGGCGGCGTATCACATCGCACCGATGGTGTTTCACGAATTGGGCGCCGAGGTGCTTGCCATTGGCTGCTCACCCGACGGCCTGAACATCAACCAAGAGACCGGGGCCACGCATCCACAGGCTCTGATTGAGGCGGTGCGGTCGCATCGGGCGGATTTCGGGTTTGCACTCGATGGCGATGCGGATCGGCTGCAGGCCGTCGACGCCGCGGGGCGCCTGTATAACGGCGACGAACTGCTGTATCTGATGGTCGATGATCGGCTCGCACGTGGCCAGGCTGTGACGGGCGTCGTCGGTACCTTGATGACCAACATGGCGATTGAGGTTGCCTTGAGGGCCCGGGGCGTGGAATTTGTGCGTGCCAGGGTGGGGGACCGCTACGTGCTTGAGGAGCTCGAACGCCACGGCTGGGTACTCGGCGGTGAGGGTTCCGGGCACCTGCTGGCGCTGGATCAGCACACCACCGGTGACGGCCTGATTTCCGCCCTGCAGGTTCTGCAGGCCTGTGTGCGCAGCGGCAAGAGCATGTCGACGCTGTTGTCGGACGTCAGGCTG
>JAKANU010000065.1 GCA_021812315.1 Pseudomonadota bacterium | reverse complement strand
CAGCCCGTCTGATTTTGCCGTGGCGTCCAGTCGCCGAAGACCGGGTGGACATGGCTGTCGATCAGGCCCGGGCAGACACAGGTCTGGCGTGCATTGATGACAGTTTGCGCCCGCTCGATGTCGCAGTCCTGCAAACGACCCACAGTCACGATCAGTCCGTCGTTGACGACGATCGTGTCCGCGTCCAGAATCGGACGGTCAATGTCGCCGGAGAGCAGCAAACCAATATTCCTGATGACAACCTTGCCTGATTTCTCCGCTGCTACCGGGCTTGCCATGGTCTGCTCCTTGTTTTCCGATTCACCAGCCCAAGGACCTTCGCTGGTGCTCGATTTTGGTTAAGTAATTACAACATCAAGTGTAGCAGGGCGGTGGGCGCTCAGCTCGGCCATGGTGCGGCCGTGGTGGCTGGTGAGACGACCCGAAGCACCGCTTGCGTGATGAAGTTCTCCCAGTGTGCCAGCGCCGGGGCCGCCTCAAGGTTTTCGCCTAGAAAGGCCGAAAGCGTGAAGCGGTTGGAGAGGTAGAAATAGCCCATCGAAGCGATCATCAGGTAGACGTCACGCGCTTGAACATCAGCCCGAAAGACGCCCTTTTCCACCCCGCTCTTGAGCACCGTATCCAGGATCGAGATTGCTGCACCGGAATACTCGCGCGCGCGCATCGACTTGGAGATATGCCGGCCGCGGTGCAGATTTTCGCTGTTCAGAAGGGTAATGAATTCGGGGTGCTTCTGGTAGTAAGTCCAGGTAAACAGCACGACCGTGCGCAGCGACTCGATCGGATGGTCCGCGTTGAAGATGACCTTGGCCTCGGCCTCGCAGAAGCGGCGGTAGATTTCCTCCAGAGCAGCGATGAAGAGCTTTTCCTTGCTGCCGAAATAGTAATAGATCATCCGGTCGAACGACTTGGCGGTCTTGGATATTTGCTCGACGCGGCCCCCGGCATAACCGGATTTTGCGAAAACCTTGATCGCCGCGTTCAGGATGCTCGCCCGTGTTGCCTGGGCAGAGAGTTCGCGTACGCCAACGCGTTGACCCGAGGCAGTCCTGCGTCTGCCCGGAGGATTTGTCTCAGTCTTGCTCATGACGGCAAGGGCCTGTTCTCAGGGGCGCAGCAAGAGTTGGTCAAGGCTGCGGTTGATAGGCTCGGCGCGGTGACGGGCGTGGTTTCCGGTCGGTGCAAGGGGCTCGTCGTAGAAAAACTCCGGAAGTTCATCATCCTGATTCGTGAAGCCAGCGAGCTCGTTGAATTTCCACTCCATTTCCAGCACTTCGCGCCCGAGGGTCTTTGGAAACGTCTCCTCAAGTTGTGTGCCATGGGCACCATTGAGCGCATTCACAATCAACTGCGGGTTGGTGTCGGTCACCGAGCGACCAAAGATGCACAAGCCCAGGGAGTCGGCCGCGGCTGCGGCGACCTGCGCACCCAGGCTGACTGCCACCAATTCGTCGGTGGTCTTGCCCTTGCAGTCGAACGCCGGCAAGTTGCCTGCGGTGTGATCGGCGCCTTGTGCGGTGAGCATCATCGAGATGCCGGTCACTTCGATCACCCGCGGGTCGTAGGCGCTGATAGCCTGACGTTTGACCACCGGTACACGCCTGACCTGATAGTGTTCGCCGACGCGCGCTGCGCCCTGAGCCAACAGGCGCCCGCGCGGGTTGCCGGATCGAATATCGTCCAGCGCGGCCATCATGAATGCAGCGTCTCCGAAAGAGCCCTGTCCGGCCTCCATCAACACGCCCAGCGTCGCGCCGAGCTCAATCGTGTCGATGCCCAGATCGTTGGCGACAGCGTTCAATCTGGCAACATCGTCGGGGTCGTGCAGTCCGCAGTTGCTGCCGACCAGTCCCAGCGTTTCGTATTCCAGCGGCGATACCAATTCCTTCCCGCTGGCGTCAAAGTACACATTGCTGCATTCGATCATGCAGCCCGGCATGCAATCATGTGCCGTTTGGCCCCCGCGCCCCAGATTGAGCTCACGGATGTAGTTGCCACCGAGTTTGAACGGGCCGTCCTTCTCCTCGACCAATCGGCCGGCGCTGAAATTGCGCACCGGCAGGCCACCCACGTAATTGGTCATGTCAGCAACCATGGCGGTGCCCAGGCGTTTGAAGTTGTCGATTGCCGGTTCTTGGCGGAGTCTGGCGCCGTACTCTCGCACCGCCCCCAGGACCTTTTGCCGATCATGAAACGGCGGCATCTTGTGCGTGTCAACGACGATCGCCTTGACCTTCTTCACCCCCATCACTGCGCCCACACCACCGCGTGCCGCCAGGCGCGAAGGCCGGCCATTGGTGTCGGTAAACGAGATGCCAGCCATCAAGCCCTGATACTCGCCGACCGGGCCGCACAGCGCCAGGCTCACCTTCTTCCCGTACTTGTCGAGCAACATGGCGGCGACTTCATTGTTGCCTTTGCCCAGATAGGCATCCGCGTCTTCAAAGCTGATCTGCCCATCCCGGCTGATGCGGATGACGGTCCAGTCCGATGCGGTGCCGTGCAGCGTGAAGCCGGCAATCTCCAACTGACCCAGGGCGAAGCCAAAAGTGCCTCCGGTGTTGGCCTCCTTGACGCCGCCGGTCAAGGGACTCCTGCAGCCAACACTGAGTCGGTTGGCGTTTGAAAAGTTGGTCCCCGCGAAAGGTCCGGCTGAAAAGATCAACGGATTCTGAGCCGACATCGGGTCAACTCTCGCCGCGCCCAGGTCGAGCAGGGTCTTGGCGACAAAATAGCGTCCGGCGCGAATGATCGCCTCGCCGTGAAGTTGTTCCGTGGTGATGGTTCGGTCGGGGAGATGGATCTGCAGGTATTTGCGCATGGTGGAAACGTTCCGATGGAAAAGAGATGGCGTGCACTCCGCCATGTGCGGCGACTGGCAACGCGCTTGCCATGAATGTAGTGTATGCGGAACTGCGGTGCAAGCCGCAGCGTCAACGGGCGGAGCGTTCCAGGTAACGTTTGCGCGAAAAGACAACCACCAGAACCAGCGCGATCAACAGCATGGCGCCAACCGCAACCCAAAAGCCATTGGACTGGTGCAGGAACGGTATGAACTCGAAATTCATGCCAAAAATGCCGGCGATCAAGTTCAGTGGCAGGAAGATGGCAGTCAAAACCGTGAGCGTGCGCATGATTTCGTTGGCCCGATGACTCTGCGCGCTGAAATGCATTTGTACAGCGGTCTCGGCATTTTGTTCGAGACGCTGGACGTGGTGCACCACCCGCTCGATGTGCTCGAGGACGTCCCGGCTGCGCACTTGAAGCAAATCGCGTTCGCGCTGCCCGGTTGGCGAATCGGCGCTGGGCCAGGCCTCAAGGGATTCAATCCAGTCCTGTTCCGCACCGCGCTGATCTTCACAAATTTCGTCCAGATGGTGCAGCGAGAGGCGGGCCTCGAGCAGCGAGGACCAGTTGTTGAACCGGGCCCGCGGGTCGAGCAGCTCGGTCTGCCAGTGATCGAGCTGGCGGCTGAGTTCGCGACGAAGCTCCAGGTAGCCGTCGACCATCTGATTAACCAGGCGCAGCATCAAATCTGCCGGACTGCCTGGCAGCTGAGTTGTCCCGACTCTGGAGATCAGAGCCGGCGCATTGAGAAGCTTGTCGGCATAGGCGTCGCGCACCGCGCAGTCGGTCGGATGTACACTCAGGAGCAGACGGTCGAAGACGGCAAACCCGACCGGACTGGTGTCGATCCGGCGCAGGATGGGTGGGCCACCGCGCTTGGGCAAGTGGCTCGCGGGCAGCCCCCCAGACGTCGGCGCGACCTCGCTGCCACCGGCGCTGAGTCGGCGAAACACCAACACATCGTACTGGGAGGTGTAGTCGTAGTGTGAGGGTAGTTGCGCGTTGAGCAGGTCGGAAACATGCAGGTCGACCAACTGCACACCACAGCGCGCCTGCAGGAGCGCCTGAATGTCAGCCAGTCTGTTGGCGAACTCCTCGCGCGTGCAACTGAGCCACAGGACGGTGTCGGCAGCGGTCTGCAGCGGCGCGAGGGTCCGGGTGTCCGCCGATTCGCTAACGATCCCGGCGGTGATCCCGAGTATGCGCATCAAATTGCTGCCCAAATCTTGTCGATCGTGTGTCTACAGCTATATTTTTTGTAGCAATCTGGCAGCGTCGAGAGCGAAATAGGTCAACACTCCGTCGGCCCCGGCGCGCTTGAAGGCGAGCAGGCTCTCCATCATCACCGCGTCATGATCAAGCCAACCATTTTGCGCCGCAGCCTTGAGCATGGCGTATTCGCCGCTGACCTGGTAGGCAAACGTGGGTACGCGGAACTCGTCCTTGACGCGGCGTACGATGTCCAGATACGGCATGCCCGGCTTGACCATGACCATGTCGGCACCTTCGGCGATGTCCAGTGCCACTTCGCGCAGGGCTTCGTTGGAATTGCCCGGGTCCATCTGATAGACCTTCTTGTTGCTCTTGCCCAGGTTGCCTGCGGAGCCTACCGCCTCGCGGAAGGGTCCGTAAAACGCGCTGGCGTACTTGGCGCTGTAGGCCATGATTCGAGTATGAATGAAGCCCCCGGCTTCAAGGGCCTGGCGGATAGCGCCGATGCGTCCGTCCATCATGTCGCTGGGGGCAACTATGTCCACGCCGGCTCCAGCCTGCGCCAGTGCCTGCTTGACCAGCACGGCCACCGTTTCGTCGTTCATGATGTAGCCATTGGCGGCCGGATCCGGGTCGGGCAACCCGTCCTGCCCGTGACTGGTGAAAGGGTCGAGGGCGACGTCGGTCATGATGCCCAGATCAGGGAACTCCTTCTTCAGGGCGCGCACGACGCGCGGTACCAGGCCATCGGCGTTCATGGCTTCACGCCCGTCGGGGGTTTTGAGCGCCGGGTCGATGACCGGAAACAAGGCCATCACGGGGATGCCCAGCCGGACGCATTCCTCGGCGACCGGCAGCAGGAGGTCAATACTGAGCCGCTCCACGCCGGGCATCGATACCACCGTCTGACGTTGTTGCTTTCCATCCACAACGAATACCGGGTAGATCAGGTCGTGCGCAGTCAGAGCGCTTTCGCGAATCAGGTTGCGTGTAAATGCATCATGGCGCAGGCGCCGGGGGCGACCCATCGGGTAGGGAGCAAAGTTTGGCATGATAAAAAATGTAGCGTGCAGTGGAAAGCGAGGGGCGACTTGAACTCGGTTCTAAAGTTTGCTATATTACACGCGGGCAGTTCGCTGCCTCCCGCTTTTCCTCCCTGAGCGGGGCCTTGATGTGTGACAGCAAATAGGCTTACCACCCCAGCCCCGTGCTGGGGTTTTTTTTGGCCTAAACTGTTGCGATGAACAAGACCTCGGCGTCTCCGCTGGCTCTGATGTACGCCGCGCTTCTTGTTTACGCCAGCCTGTATCCCTTTGCGGACTGGCGCGACCAGGGTATCGCGCCCTGGGCCTTCCTGGGTGCGCCGCTGCCCAAGTACTGGACCGGTTTTGACGTGGTGTCCAACGTTCTGGGATACGCACCGCTGGGTTTTCTGCTGGTGCTCAGTGCCCTGCGCAGCGCCAGACCTCGCCATGCGGTCGCGCTGGCGACGCTCGTCGGCGGTGCGTTGTCGTTGACAATGGAGTCATTGCAGGGCTACTTGCCGACCCGTGTGCCGTCCAATGTCGATCTTGGACTCAATGTCGTCGGCGCGGGTTTGGGTGCCTGGATGGCTTGGTCGCTGGAACGCATGGGTGTGATCGCGCGCTGGAGTCGGCTGCGGGCGCGCTGGTTTGTTCAGGACGCACGTGGCGCGCTGGTCTTGCTGGCCCTATGGCCCGTGGCTCTGCTGTTCCCGGCTGCCGTGCCGTTTGGGCTGGGTCAGGTGCTGGAACGGCTTGAAGCGGGCTTGGCCTCGCTGCTTCAGCAAACGCCATTCCTGAACTGGCTACCCCTGCGTGTGCTTGAGCTTCAGCCCCTGGTTCCGTTGGCCGAACTGCTGTGCGTCATGCTTGGATTGGTGATTCCATGCCTGCTGGGGTATTGCGTGATCCGTTCACATCGCCAGCGACCGGTATTGGTGTTGATGGTCGCCGGTACAGGTATCGGCGCTAGCGCACTTTCGGCGGCTTTGAGTTATGGGCCAGACCATGCATGGACATGGTTCAGCGAGCCGGTGCGTGCTGGCCTGGTGGCAGCGCTGGTCTTGCTGGTTCTGTTGCTGGGGCTGAGTCGGCGCGCCAGCGCCGCAGTGGTCCTGCTCGCGCTGGGGGTTTACCTGAGCGTGCTGAACCAGGCGCCCACCAGCGCCTATTTTGCCCAGACGCTTTCGACCTGGGAACAGGGGCGTTTCATTCGTTTTCACGGGTTGGTGCAGTGGCTGGGATGGCTGTGGCCTTACGCCGTGTTGATCTATACGCTGAGCCGGGTTGGTGCTCGAGAACTGAAAAACTAGAATCATGCCAATGGAAAACAAACGACTTGTCGATGCCGGACCGGGGGATGACCGCGCTCTTGCGGGAGCGGTACCGCATTATTACGAGCGGCATATATTCTTTTGCATCAATGATCGCAAGGGTGGCGAAGAATGCTGCGCCCGCCAGAACGCCCAAGCGGGTTTTGAGCGATGCAAGATCCAGATCAAGGCGGCGGGCCTGTCAGGCCCCGGAAAGGTCAGAGTCAACAAGGCGGGTTGTCTTGACCGCTGCGCCCTCGGCCCGGTGGCGGTAGTCTACCCCGAGGCGGTGTGGTACACCTATGTGGATGAGCAAGACATCGATGAGATTGTCCAGACCCACTTGAAGAATGGGAAAATCGTCTCCCGTCTGGTCCTGCCTCCCGGATGAGGGACACTGGCCGTCCGGTCTGCAGATCCCTTTCCCCCTGCATGATTTGCTACGCTCTTTGTAGCAATCGACTTTCCCTGGCTTATGAAACATTTCCTCCTTATCCTGGTTTTTACACTTAGCTTCGGCGTTGCGGCGCAAATGCCCCAGCCTCCAGAAATTGCGGCGCGTTCCTACTTGCTGCTCGACGTGACGGCAAACCAGTTGCTCGTGGAAAAGGACATCGACGTCCCTGTGGAGCCGGCGTCGCTGACCAAGTTGATGACCGCCTACCTCGTCTTTGACGCCCTGCGCGGCAGGAGGATCGATCTCAAGCAAACCATGGCCGTCAGCGAACGAGCCTGGAAGATGCCTGGCTCGCGCATGTTCATAGACCCGAAGATGAAGGTTCCGGTGGAAGATCTGATCAAAGGCATGATTGTGCAGAGCGGCAATGATGCAACGATGGCGCTGGCCGAAGGTGTTGGAGGGTCGGCCGAAAGATTTGTGCAACTGATGAACTCGCAGGCAGCGGCACTTGGGATGAAGGCCACCACGTACAAGAACCCGGAGGGATTGACCGAACCTGGCCACATCACCACGGCGCGCGACCTGAGCGTTCTGGCGGTGCGCCTAATGCATGACTTTCCTGATTACGTCAAGTACTACGCAATCAAGAGGTACCGCTACCCTGGAACGCCGCCGACCAATGACGGCAATCGCAATCAATTGTTGTTTCGTGACCCGTCCGTCGACGGGCTAAAAACCGGGCACACCGACGCCGCGGGTTATTGCCTCATTGCCACAGCCTCGCGTGACTTTGCCAGTTTGGGCGCGCACGGGGCGGTCGCGGGTTCTCCCGAGGCGTTCGGGAGTCGGCGCTTGTTGTCGATCGTGCTTGGTGCTGCCAGCGAGAACAGTCGCGCGAACGAGTCACAAAAATTGCTTAATTGGGGCTATACAGCCTTCGAAGCGGTCAAGCTCTATGACGCAAATCAGGCGGTGGTTTCGCCGATGATCTGGAAAGGCAAGGCGGCGAGTGCCAAGCTGGGCCGACCCGAGTCTATCGTCGTAGCAGTGCCCGCGGGAAGCGCTAAACAACTGAAGATGCAGGTCGTGCGCCCCGACCCGCTGGTCGCGCCCTTGCGTCTGGGGCAACAGGTCGGCAGCCTGAAAGTGTTTCTGGGAGAGCGTGCGCTGGCAGATGTTCCGCTTGTTGCGCTCGAGGCGGTCGAGCAGGCCGGCTACTTTGGACGCGCCTGGGACGCTCTGCGACTGTGGATCAAGTAAAGTTGGAAATTCCCAACAGCGCAGGATTACATCTTGCGCCGGTCGTAAGGACAGGCACCGACCATTGCATTTCAACTCATGACCTGCTATAATCGAAGGCTTTTCGGAACTCCCGAAGGGTTTAGTGTTCTTGAAATTTCCAGTGTTTTTTACCAAACGTTTAGGGACGTTTTGTCTTAGGAGGCTCAATTGCCAACCATCAACCAGTTAGTGCGTCAGGGGCGTGAGGTCGAGACCATCAAGTCGAAGAGCCCGGCGATGGAGAATTCTCCGCAGCGCCGCGGTGTCTGCACACGCGTGTATACGACGACACCCAAGAAGCCCAATTCAGCGTTGCGCAAGGTCGCCAAGGTGCGCCTGACCAACGGGTTTGAGGTCATTTCCTACATCGGTGGTGAAGGCCACAATCTGCAGGAACACTCCGTGGTGCTGGTGCGCGGAGGGCGTGTCAAGGATCTGCCTGGCGTGCGCTATCACATCGTGCGCGGATCGCTTGACCTGCAAGGTGTCAAGGACCGCAAACAAGCGCGTTCCAAATACGGCGCCAAGAAGCCCAAGGCCAAGTAAGGCGCCCGATATCGTCAGTTCATGGTGTCTGTTGGCTGCGTGGCGCGGCGAACGGGCGTAGTGACCCAAGGTTCGGGTCGAGTAAGTGAGAGTCTTATTGATTAACTCTCGCGGTGTTTGAAGAAAATACCAACTGAAGCAAAGAGGTGAAGAAATGCCACGTCGTCGCGAAGTCCCCAAGCGTGAAATCCTGCCCGACCCGAAGTTTGGCAACGTCGAATTGTCCAAATTCATGAACGTGATCATGGAAGGCGGCAAGAAGGCGGTCGCCGAGCGCATCATTTATGGTGCGCTTGAGCAAATCGAGAAGAAGAATCCCGGCAAGGACCCGGTGGAAGCCTTCACCATGGCCATCAACAATGTCAAGCCAATGGTTGAGGTGAAGTCGCGCCGTGTCGGTGGCGCTAATTATCAGGTGCCCGTTGAGGTACGCCCGGTTCGTCGGCTGGCGCTTTCCATGCGCTGGATCAAGGAGGCGGCGCGCAAGCGCGGCGAAAAGTCAATGGCGCTGCGCCTGGCCAATGAACTGATGGAAGCTACGGAAGGTCGGGGGGGTGCCATGAAGAAGCGCGACGAAGTGCACCGCATGGCCGAGGCGAACAAGGCCTTCTCCCACTTTCGCTTTTGAGCGGCTACAGCGCAAAGTTTATGCGTCGCTGTGTCGCCTTGCTGTGTCATTGGCACCGTTGGCGGCGATGCACCTAGCTTAAACCAGTGCTCGCTACGCCGGCGAGACCAGGAGTCTTCACGGCGTCGCGGAATTTGATTTCTTTAGAGAGCAACCAAGGATCCATCATGGCTCGCCATACCCCCATTGAGCGTTATCGCAACATTGGAATTTCGGCTCATATCGACGCCGGCAAGACCACGGCCACCGAGCGCATTCTTTTTTATACGGGCGTGAATCACAAGATTGGTGAGGTGCACGACGGCGCGGCGACCATGGACTGGATGGAGCAGGAGCAGGAGCGGGGTATCACCATCACTTCGGCTGCAACGACTTGCTTTTGGAAGGGCATGGAGAACAACTTCACCGAGCACCGCATTAACATCATCGATACCCCCGGGCACGTTGACTTCACTATCGAGGTGGAGCGCTCGATGCGCGTGCTCGACGGTGCCTGCATGGTGTATTGCGCCGTGGGTGGTGTGCAGCCTCAGTCAGAAACCGTTTGGCGACAGGCCAACAAGTACCAGGTGCCCCGGCTGGCCTTTGTGAACAAGATGGATCGCACAGGCGCGAATTTCTTCAAGGTCGTTGACCAGATGAAGCTGCGCCTGAAGGCAAATCCGGTACCGATCGTGATTCCTATTGGCGCTGAAGAACATTTCAAGGGGGTGGTCGATCTCATCAAGATGAAGGCGATCTTTTGGGACGAAGCATCCCAGGGCATGAAGTTTGACTATCGGGAAATTCCCGCCGAGTTGCTGGAACCGGCCAAGGAGTGGCGCGAGAAGATGGTCGAGTCTGCGGCAGAGGCGTCTGAAGAACTCATGAACAAGTACCTCGAAGAGGGCGACCTGACCGAAGACGAGATCAAGCTGGGCATACGCACCCGCACCATCGCCAGCGAGATTCAGCCCATGCTGTGCGGCACAGCGTTCAAGAACAAGGGCGTGCAGCGCATGCTCGATGCCATCATCGAATTCATGCCTTCGCCGGTCGACATCCCGCCAGTCCAGGGCACCGATGACGACGACGTGCCGGCAACCCGCAAAGCCGACGATGGCGAGAAGTTTTCCGCGCTGGCGTTCAAGTTGATGACCGATCCGTTTGTCGGGCAACTCACGTTCGTGCGGGTCTACTCGGGCGTGCTGAGTAAGGGCGACAGCGTCTACAACCCGATCCGTGGCAAGAAGGAGCGCATTGGGCGGATCGTGCAGATGCACGCCAACAACCGCGAGGAGGTCAGCGAAATTCGCGCCGGTGATATTGCGGCCTGTGTGGGTCTGAAGGAAGTGACCACCGGTGAGACCTTGTGTGACCCGGCTGCGATCATCATGCTCGAGCGCATGGTCTTCCCAGAACCGGTCATTACCCAGGCGGTCGAGCCCAAGACCAAGGTGGATCAGGAAAAGATGGGAATTGCGCTGCAGCGGCTGGCGCAGGAGGATCCGTCTTTCCGCGTCAAGACCGATGAAGAGTCAGGTCAGACACTGATCGCTGGCATGGGTGAATTGCATCTCGAGATCATCGTGGATCGGATGAAGCGCGAGTTTGGAGTGGAAGCCAATGTTGGCAAGCCACAAGTGGCCTATCGGGAGACCATTCGCAAGACCGTGACTGACAGCGAAGGCAAGTTCGTGCGCCAGTCCGGCGGCAAGGGGCAGTATGGACACGTGGTGCTCAAGATCGAACCCAATGAAGCGGGCAAGGGCATCGAGTTTATCGACGCGATCAAGGGCGGCGTGGTACCGCGCGAGTACATTCCGGCCGTCGAGAAGGGCATTCACGAGGCGGTAACCACTGGCGTGTTGGCGGGGTATCCGGTGGTTGACGTCAAGGTCACGCTGCACTTCGGGTCCTACCACGACGTGGACTCGAACGAGAACGCCTTCAAGATGGCAGCCATTTTCGGCTTCAAGGAGGGGTGTCGCAAGGCGGGTCCGGTGATTCTCGAACCGATGATGGCCGTGGAAGTGGAGACGCCCGAGGACTACGCCGGCAACGTGATGGGGGACTTGTCCTCGCGTCGCGGAATGGTGCAGGGGATGGAAGACATGGTTGGTGGGGGCAAGGCCATCAAGGCTGAAGTCCCGTTGTCGGAGATGTTTGGGTACTCGACGACGCTTCGTTCCATGTCACAGGGCCGTGCGACCTACACCATGGAATTCAAGCATTACACCGAGGCGCCGCGCAATGTGTCCGAAGCGATCATGGCGGCGAGGGCGAAGTAAGAAGACCTTCTGGGTCAGATCAGGAAATTGCGTCGCAAATTTGCTCTGACCCGAACCGATTAAACCTGTCTGCGATTTCGCACCCCAAGCTGCCCGTGGCAAGGGAAAACGTGACGAAATGCAAACATTAAACCAATCCACGGGCTTTGCTCTTTGAAGGAATTGAAAATGGGAAAAGAGAAATTCACACGCACCAAGCCGCACGTCAATGTTGGCACGATTGGGCACGTTGACCATGGCAAGACCACGCTGACGGCGGCCATCACCAGCGT
>JAKANU010000404.1 GCA_021812315.1 Pseudomonadota bacterium | reverse complement strand
TTAGCCCACCGGCGGCCGTCAAAGAAGGAAGAAGGAGTTGCATGTCACATTCAAAAAATGATGTCTGGGTCGGCCTGTTTGTACTCGTGGGTGCGGTGGCTATCCTGTTTCTGGCGCTGCAGTCCGCGAATCTGCTGAGCCTGAGTTTTCAGACCACCTATGCTGTCAATGCCAAATTCGACAACGTTGGTGGGCTCAAGCCCAAGGCCGCGGTACGCAGCGCCGGGGTCGTCGTCGGACGGGTCGAGAAGATCGTCTTTGACGACAAGTCCTTTCAGGCCCGGGTCACTTTGGCAATGGAGAGTCGCTACGCGTTTCCCAGAGACAGCTCGCTGAAGATCCTCACCAGCGGCCTGCTGGGCGAACAGTACCTGGGGCTGGAGGCCGGTGCCGATGAGAAGGTGTTGGTCGCCGGTGATACGATTTCGAGCACGCAGTCGGCGCTGGTTCTGGAGAATCTGATCAGCCAATTCCTCTACAGCAAGGCTGCCGAAGCCAGTCTGGCGGATGCAGCCAAGGGGAAACCATGAGGAACAAGGGCAGGCCTGTTGACGTCGGCCCGGGCGCCGGGCGGTGGGCGCGCGTTCTGGCAGTGCTGTTGATCGGCTACTCGCTGCTCGGCTGTGCCACCGGACCCAATGCCAACCCGCGCGATCCTCTGGAGCCGTTCAACCGGGGCGTGTTCGAGTTCAATGACGCCATCGACAGCGCCTTCTTCAAACCCGTCGCTACCACCTATCGAGAAGTGACCCCGGTCCGTGTGCGTCAGGGCATCGGCAATTTTTTTGGCAATCTCGAAGACCTGTGGTCCTTTGTCAACAACGCCCTGCAGTTCAAGGCCGGTCCGGCACTCGACAGTTTGCGCCGATTTGGCGTCAACACGTTCTTTGGATGGGCGGGTGTGGTTGACGTGGCCTCGGGCATGAACATAGAAAAGCACAGCAAGGATTTTGGCCATACCCTCGGGTATTGGGGAATTTCCAGTGGCCCGTATCTGGTTTTGCCGCTGCTTGGACCCTCGAGCCTGCGCGATGCGGCGGCGTTGCCGATCGATACCATGGGCGACCTGGTGGCCAACGTGAATCACGTCCCGACGCGCAACGTGGCCAGCGCGTTGCGGATCGTCGATACCCGCTCAAGCCTGCTCAAGGCCAGCGCCATGCTCGAAGAGGCTGCGCTGGACCGATACTCGTTCGTGCGCGATGCCTACCTTGCCCGGCGGCGCAGCGTCATCTTCGAGGGCAGCCCACCGGAGGACGATGCTGCGCTCAACGGTGCTGCGACATCCGCGGCAATGTCGCCGGCCGAGTCGCCGCTGGCCGACGCCGGGCTGATGCAGCCACATTATTTTGATCCCAACGCTGATCGGAAAGACCCACCATGAAGAAACGTCATTTTGGCTATTTTCTTGTCCTGCTGGCGGTGGCTGCGAGCCTGCTGGTGGCACCCGCACGCGCCGCCGAGGAAGCGCCCGACGCCTTGATCAGGCGTCTGTCCACCGAGGTGTTGGACACCATCAGGACCGACAAGGCGATTCAGGCCGGCGACAACGCGCGCATCGTTGCACTGGTGGACACCAAAATCATGCCGAATGTGAATTTTCAGCGTATGACCGCCTCGGCTGTCGGCCCCGCCTGGCGACAGGCCAGCGCCGAGCAGAAGGCCCGCTTGCAGCAGGAGTTCAAGACCCTGCTGGTGCGAACCTACGCGGGTGCCCTGACCCAAGTCAGTGACCAGAGCATTGTGATCAAGCCAATGCGCGCCGAGCCGCACGATCGCGATGTGATCGTGCGTACCGAGGTCAAAGGCCGGGGCGATGCCATCGAGCTTGACTACCGGCTCGAGAAGACGCCTGGCGAGGGCAGTGGCTGGAAAATCTACAACCTGAATGTGCTTGGCGTGTGGTTGGTGGAAACCTATCGCAGTCAGTTTGCGCAGGAGATCAACGCCAAGGGCCTGGGCGGTTTGATCGCGACCCTGGCCGAGCGCAACAAGATCAACGCCAACGCCAAGTAGGACTACAGTGCTGGCACTTCCAACTGAGTTGACGCATTTGCAGGCCAATGATTGCCTGAAGCTGTTGCGTCAGGGGCTTGAAGCCAGCAGCAGCCCCGAACTTGTCGTCGACGCCAGCGCCTTGAAGCGCTTCGATTCGGCGGCCTTGGGCGTGTTGCTTGAATTCCGCCGCGCTGCGCTGGCCCGCGGCCGGCGCATGCTGGTTCGCGGTCTGCCCTCCAGTCTGGCCGATCTGGCGGTCCTGTATGGCATCATGGAATTGTTGCCACCTGCCTGATCACCTGTTCCATGTCTGCCATATCCTTCCAGTCCGTCTCCAAAGCCTACGCGTCGGCACGTGGTCCCAAAGGCAGCACGTTCCTGGCGCTGGAAGACGTCACCTTGACCATTGAAGAGGGTGAATTTTTTGGTTTGCTCGGCCCCAACGGCGCGGGCAAGACGACCATGATCAGCATCCTTGCCGGTCTTTCGCGTGCCACGCAAGGCACGGTCTCGGTGCTTGGACACGATGTGCTGCGCAGCTACGCTCAGGCCAGGCGTTGCCTGGGTGTGGTACCGCAGGAGCTGGTGTTCGATCCGTTCTTCAATGTGCGCGAAGCGCTGCGTTTCCAGTCGGGCTACTTTGGTGTCAGGAACAACGATGACTGGATCGACGAGTTGCTGCAAAGCCTGGGTTTGAC
>JAKANU010000403.1 GCA_021812315.1 Pseudomonadota bacterium | reverse complement strand
CCGGCCAGCCGCCCTCGACGTACTTGGCATACGCCTCCTTGAAGCCCTTGGGGGTCGTGACCGCATGCGTGCTCTGGTCGATGGAGCAGCCTTGCGCGTCGCCGCTGCTGTTGAGGGGAAAGACGACATCGGTCGCGAACTTTCCGCCTTCTTCCAGCACCGCATTGATGGTGTCAGCATCCATGTCAGCGTGCCTGGGCATCTGCTTGAAGTCATCGATGACGTTGAGCACCTCGTACATCACAAATTGCATGTCGCGCAGGGGTGGGTTATAGGTAGGCATACTTGCTATTCCTTTGAACGTAATTTGGATTTTCTGGAAAGAGGCTCCGTTACCGATCTGCCGTAGCGCGCAAGGATGTTTTCAAAACCCTTGTTGGCGTGCGCAATCGCATTGGGATTCTTCAAAAACCGGGCTTCGTAGTGCAAGGCCAGAATCAGCCCATGGATCTCGAAAGCCATTTGCTCTTCGTCTGCGTCGTCACCGAGTTGGCCTTCTTCCTTGGCCTGCACGACCGCACGATATAACGCTGCCAACCAGGTCTTGACGGAGGTTGCCAGGGCGTCGCGCACGGGGCCCGGACGATCGTCAAATTCCACAGCACCGCTAATGAAAATGCAACCTGACTGGATTTCTACAGCGACACGTTTCATCCAATTGGCAAACAATGAGCGCACGCGGGGCAACCCACGCGGCTCATCCATGGCCGGGAAGAAGACCTCATTCGAGAACCGGGTGTAGTACTCCCGCACGACCGATATCTGTAATTCCTCGCGTGACCCAAAATGCGCGAAAACGCCTGACTTGCTCATCTGGGTGACCTCGGCGAGAACCCCGATGCTCAGCCCCTCCAGACCAATTTGCGCCGCCAGCCCCAAGGCGGCATCGACAATGGCTCTTTTGGTGAGCTGTCCTTTTTGCAGCGCGCACCCGCTGGCCAACCGTTGTTCAGAACGAAGCCGCGGACGCTTGGCGGGTAGCTGGGAATGTGGCATGGCAAAAAATAGAACGCTCGTTCTATTTTGCAACACTTCTGCCTGGTTTTGCTATCCGTCGGGGGGTTTCTCTAGAGAGATTTTCCTAGAGCAGGCAAGGGTTAACCCTGAACTTCAAAGTATCAGAGCCAAGCTTGCGTCAAGTTGCTCGGATGGCGCCCGCTTGAATCCCGAGCGCGCGAAGCGCTGCAAGCGCCCCACCACAAAGGCCGTCAAGACCGAGGCGCAAACCTGAACATCAACGCTCGGAGTGGCTGACTCACTCCATCGGCGCGATGTTCGCAAACTCTGTTTGAGCGTTGATTCAATCTTGTCAAAAAACTGATTCATGCGCTGTTGCAGGCGCTCATTCTCGAACACCAGGGCATCGCCCACCATCACCCGGGTCATGCCGGGATTCTTCTCGGCAAACTGCATCAGCATCGCAACAATCTTGACCGCCTGGCGCGTGCCATCCACGGCCTCAGTCACTCCCTCGGAAGAGCCGCTAGCTTGCCCTTGATCCGCGATCTGATTGATCAGCAAGAAGATCGTTTGTTCAATGAAGTCAATCAATCCCTCAAACATCTGCGCCTTGCTGGCGAAATGTCGGTACAAGGCGGCCTCACTGACCTCCAGACGCGCGGCGAGCGCAGCCGTCGTCACGCGTTCGGCGCCCGGTTGCTCCAGCATGGCCGCCAAAGCCTGCAGGATTTGAATCCGCCGCTCCCCCGGTTTGGGTCGCTTGCGTATCGCACTCGGCACACCCTTTCCCAACGCGCTCTTGGGAGTTGACGGGGACAAGGATTCGACATCAGACATAGTGCACCGGGCCAATCGTTGCTTGCATTTTCTCACAGCCCGGTCGAATTCATTGTGGGCGAAGGAGCGCAAGTCGGGTTGTCACTTCAATGCGAACGAATCATCGTGCCAAACGGCTGATCAGTCAGTATTTCAAGCAACAGCGCATGCGGCACCCGGCCGTCAATGATGTGCACCGCGTTGACGCCGTTCTTAGCTGCGTCAAGTGCACCACCGATCTTGGGCAGCATTCCCCCGCTGATCGTGCCATCTGCAAACAGTTCGTCAATCTGTCGCGCGCTCAGATTGGTGAGCAAGCGCCCGCTGCGATCCAGCACGCCGCTAATATTGGTCAGCATCAGCAGCTTTTCAGCCATCAGCACAGTGGCCAGCTTGGCCGCCACGACGTCGGCGTTGATGTTGTAACTCTCGTTGTTCTCGCCAAATCCAATCGGACTGATCACCGGGATGAAGGCGTCATCCTGCAGGGCACGGACCACGCCCGGGTCGATACTGACAATGTCGCCGACCTGTCCGACATCATGTTCCTTGCCCGGATCACCCTGGTCCAGCAACCGGAGCTTTCTGGCTCGAATCATCGCTCCGTCACGTCCAGTCAGCCCGACGGCCTTGCCCCCGGCTTGGTTGATCAGGCCGACAATATCCTGCTGCACCTCGCCCGCCAGCACCCACTCCACGACCTCCATGGTTTCCGCATCGGTGACGCGCATTCCCTGGACAAACTCGCCTTTTTTGCCGAGTCGTTTGAGGGCGGTCTCTATTTGTGGCCCGCCACCGTGCACAACCACGGGGTTGATGCCGACGAGCTTGAGCAAGACCACGTCTTCGGCGAAATCCGCTTGCAATGCCGGATCGGTCATGGCATTGCCACCGTACTTGATGACCATGGTCTTGCCATGGA
>JAKANU010000402.1 GCA_021812315.1 Pseudomonadota bacterium | reverse complement strand
GCGTTCGCTGCTGGGCTGGGGTGCTATCCGGCAACTGGGTGCGACCAAAGCGAAGCTCCAAAAATGAGCAAACAAAAACTCGAACTCACCTGGATCGGCAAGGACAAGCACCCCAAGCCCGATCCGCGCATCATGCTCGAAGGCCCGCTATTCAATCGGCAGGACGAAGTCGAAGCGCAGCGCAACGACCTCATCAGCCAGTTGGAAGCGCAGCTCCAGCAGCAGGTCGAAGATTGCACGCTGTTTACCGTTGAATGGGAGTTGGTGTGATGGCGGCCCTTGAACAGCAGTACATGACCATCCTGAAAAAAATCCTAGCGGAATGCTTCGTGCCGTTCCTTCCGCCCCTGTTGGGCGCGGCGAAGCCGGAAGATCAGCCAGCCAAGCAGCTCTCACGTGCCTTCAGCGCCTTCGCGCTGCACAAGCTGCTCAACGTCACACCGAAGGATGCCGCCGCTTCCGTGGTGGACGATTTCAACGACAAAGGGCTGGATGCGATCCACTACCACGCCCCGACGGAAACGCTGTATCTCCTGCAAACCAAGCTGAAAGAATCCGAGCAGTTCAAGCAGGACGAAGCCCAATCGTTTTGCACCGGAATTCGCCTGCTGCTGAAGCAGAATTTCACTGGGTTCAATGGGAACATCCAGAACCGCAAGGCAGAGATCGAAAGCGCGCTCGATTCGTGCAGCCACATCAAACTGGTCGTTCCCTACACGGGCGATGGTGTGTCGCAGTCCGCCATCGATGCGCTACAAGTGCTGCTGGACGACGATGACCTAGACGAGGAGCGCCTCGACAAACAGGTGGATTACTACGCGGCGGCCGACATCACCCGCGACCTGCTGGCGGAGCAAGCCTACCTGCCGGTGCATACCGACATTGCGATGCAGAAGCACGCCAAGGTCGAGAACCCGCGTACGACGTACTACGGCATTGCACGCCTGACCGATCTGGTCGCGCTGCACGAAGACAGGGGCAAGGCGCTCTACGAGCGCAACATCCGCTACTTCCTCGGCAGCAGCCGATCCGATGTCAACAAGGCCATCAAGGCGACCCTGCGCGACGATCCCGCCAGCTTCTTCTACCTCAACAACGGCGTGACGGCGGTCTGCGACGAGATCAAACAGAGAGGCAGGAACCCCAGCAACGGGTTCAGGAAGTTCGAGGTTCGCGGCCTGTCCATCATCAATGGCGCGCAGACGGTCGCGTCGGCAGCCGAGTTCCTGGCCCAGAACCCGGACAGCAACATCGACGATGCTAAGGTGATGCTCACCTTGATCAAGGCCCCGGCGGATGGCCCCTTCGGCAAGCGTGTCACCAAGGCCCGCAACTACCAGAATCCGGTGCAGACGGCGAACTTCGCCTCGCTGGACGAGAATCAGGAGCGGCTGCGACAGGAAATCGCCCATCTCGGCTTCGCCTACCACTACCGTCCGGAAGCGTCTGCGACCGGCCCCCAAGCCATCTCGCTCGATGAGGCGCTGCGCGTGCTCGCCTCGCGGCAGAACGATCCACGCTACGCCGTCTGGCTCAAGAGCGAACCGGCGCGGCTGGCCAACCCGGAATCCGCTGAATACCAGGCGCTGTTTCTGGCCACCCTCACAGGCGTGGCCCTAGTCAACGCCGTGCTGTGCCACCGTGCCATCCGCACGCTGGTGGTGGACTACGAGCAGAAGGCGGCGGCGCGCAGCCAGGAAAAGCTGATCTACCGCCACGCCATCCACGTCATCACGGCCGTGATGATGAAGCGCCTGCGCCAACGTATTGGCGCGGCCGCAATTATCGACGCCGTGACGATTCCCGTATTGATCAGCCAGCCGCTCGATCAGCTCCGGCAGCAGACCTTCGACCTCGGGCGGCAACGCCTGCTCGGTGAGGGGCCGCTGGCTTATTTCCGCAATCAGGGCAGCGTCGCATCGTTTATGGCCGACCTGATGGAAACCCATTTCGGGCTGGTCGCTGATCCGGACATTGCCCCCTTGCGCAATATCCAGAATGCAGTGGTTGCCTATCCGCGCAAGCAATTGCTCGACTACCTGTTGAGTAAAGCGCCGCAACTATGAGAACAACGCCATGAGCAAACAAAAACTCGAACTCACCTGGATCGGCAAGGAGAAGCGGCCCCGGCTGGAGCCGCGCATCCTGCTCGAAGACCCGGCCAAGTCCTACCACGCCAAATTCAGGAATCCCCCTCTCCCCCTCGGAGAGAGGCAGGGGGTGAGGGAGGACATTTTCGACAACCGGCTGATCTTCGGCGACAACCTGCTGGCCTTGAAAGCGCTGGAGGCGGAGTTCGCGGGCCGGGTGAAGTGCGTGTTCATCGACCCGCCCTACAACACCGGCAGCGCGTTCACCCATTACGACGACGGGCTGGAGCATTCGATCTGGCTGGGCTTGATGCGCGACCGGCTGGAGATCATCCGGCGGCTTTTGTCCGAGGATGGATCGCTGTGGATCACCATCGACGACAACGAATGCCATTACCTCAGGGTGTTGTGCGATGAGGTTTTTGGGAGGGTGAATTTTGTGGCAAATGCCGTTTGGGAAAAAGTCTATACGCCTAAGAGCAATGGCCGTGGCTTGAGCGGCGACCACGATCACATATTGGTTTACGCAAAATCGTCGATGTGGCTGGAATCAGGCTGGAACACCATTCCCCGAAATGAAGAGCAAGAGGGAAGATTCAAGAACCCCGACAACGATCCA
>JAKANU010000401.1 GCA_021812315.1 Pseudomonadota bacterium | reverse complement strand
ATTGCCAGGCTTGAAAAAGGCTTGGGGCATGGCGCACGGCAGGTGCGTGATGAGGCCCAAAAATTGGCCATCCTTGTTTTTCGCAACCTTGAATCGCATTTGACTGGCCAATCTGGCATTGGGTAATCCGGCCAAGCCGTGGTTTGTGACGGGGTAAGCCAGCACATGCCGGTCTTCCACCTGGCTGTGCGGTCCGCCACTGTTGAGTTTGAACCGAGTGCGAAAATCGATCTTGAGCGCGGCCAAGCGCTCCAGAACTTCGCGCCACGTATTGAAGCCGAGGTATTTCCCATCTGCCCGCCCGGCCACCACCCGCCACACTGCGGCACGACCATCAGCGCACGCGCCCAAGGCGTGGGGCCAGTCGGCGGCAACGCGGTCAGTTAGAGAAGACGACAGGCTGCGCAGTGGTGCTTGCTCGGCCAGTGTCGAGTCACACAGACCCTCAATGCCCAGCAGGCCTTCGCCCTCCATGTGCAAGGCTCCCCAGCCGTTGCGGGCGCGGGAGCCTATGGTGCCAAACCAGGCAGCCAGTTGCATGGTTTTGCGTAAGGTGTCAGTTTCTGATTCAGGGCAGCGCAGCTTGAAGGTCACTGCCGGTACTTCCGATGCAATGGCACTTCGCATACTCTGCGCGGTGACAGGGCCAAAGCCCAAATAGACGGCGGTTCCGACTGGCACAAGTTGACCGTTGCGCTTGACTTCTTCATGCTGATGAGTGGCCATGCGAGGCAATTCAGCAAGCGTGCCCAGATCCCAGCGGGACAATCGCAACTGCACCTTCGACCGCCCCCCGCTCGAGTCATCCCCAGCGCTGCCAAACAAGGCATTCTCAAGATGAAGTAATTTGTGATGGTCATACCCCACCGACGGAGCCTTGACCACCCGCCACCACTGCCGCAGCAGCGCCTTGAATGGCGGGGTGCGCCATTGGGCTTGTTGCTCGGCATTTCCGAGAAAGGCAGGGGTGTTGAAACTGACTTGATACGTCAACTCTCGCATGGTCATCAAATATCCTCCTTGAATGCCACGTCTGAAACAAATCGTACAGCATCCGGCTTCAGGGTTAACGCGTAGCGCCGCGGCCGCTTGCCGCCATCGTGGATGCGATAGGTTTCAGCCGCGGGTCCGAGGGCGGTTTTCAGTCGTTTGTCGAGCTTCGATTTACGTTGTGAGAAGTACTCTCCGTCCATGCCGTCGCGCAAGGCACGCTCTGTGGACTCGATATCAGCCAGGGTGCCGGTGATGTGCCGGTATTCACCCAGGTAGCGCTTGGCCCAGATGGCATCAGGTACGCCTTTGGTGGGTGCGGGCAGTGATTCATGACCCTGCAACGTTCGCCTCGCGAAGACTGCCAGCAGTGCCAGTTCGGCGGGGGGTAGTGCGACTTCGCGCCCGGCCGCAATGATGCGTTGCCGGGCCAGGTCAATTGTCAACTGGGCCGGTGCCAGCGCAGCGCGGACCGCTGCCACAGCGTCGTTAAAGCTCGCCCGTCCGGCCAGCAAAGCGGTGGGTAGGCCGTGGCGCAGGCTCACAAACGGAATGTCGGCCAGGGTAACTTGCGCCATCGCCGTATCAGCCAATTGGCCATCGCGCGTTTGCAGCACGCGGCTATAGGGCGTAGGGTAAAAGAAGTCGTAGCTGGACTCGAACGGCTCGCTCACCAGCACGTGGCTCAATCGGTCTTGCGCACGGCCGTAGAGCGATAGCGCGTAGCCCAAGTAATAACCCATGGTCTTGCGGCCCCCGGCAATGGAAGCATGCAGGGCGCAAGCCGGGTCAGCGGTAATGGCGCGTACCTGGGCGGTGATGAAGTCGGCCGCTGCCTGGTTGTCCGAGGGGCTGCGGATGTCGTTCATCGGTTGGCCGTGAGCGTCACGCATGACGTGGATGTGGCTGCTGTCAAAGCGCACGCCAGGCAGGTGGTAGTCGGCGCAGAGTTTGTGAAACCAGCCGAGGTCGTCGCTGAGCAGGGAAAGCTCGGCACGGCGCGCTCCTTCGGCACTGGTGATCAGGTGTACCTCGGTGGGTATAAAAGGCGCGTATTCGTCGGCGGCCAGGGCGTAAATGGTTTCGGTGACGATTTGCGGCGTCAGGCCGCTGACGGCCAGCAGCACGCGGCGCGGGAAGTCTGACGGGCTTGTTGCGGCTGGGACGTAGGGAGCAGCGTTTGGATTCATGCCGGCCAGTGTAGGCGCTTGATTCCGGTCGGAACGCCGCGGCAAGCTTGCCGCAGTACCCTTTATCAACGCGCTGCCAAGCGCAAAACCGTACACTCGCTCCGTGTCTCCCCACCCGCTTCCATGAACGCCCCCGTTGACGTCTCCCTTTTCCCGCGCGCTGCCAAGCCGCTGGGGAGCTATCGCAAGTACTGGGCGGCGCGTTTTGGCACGGCAGCGTTCCTGCCCATGAGCCGCGCCGAAATGGATGTGCTGGGCTGGGACAGTTGCGATGTGATCATTGTTACCGGTGATGCCTACGTGGATCATCCGAGCTTTGGCATGGCCGTGATTGGCCGCATGTTGGAGTCGCAGGGCTTTCGGGTCGGGATCATCGCGCAGCCAGACTGGCACAGCGCAGAAGCGTTCAAGGCGCTGGGCAAGCCGAATCTGTTCTGGGGCGTGACCGCGGGCAACATGGACTCGATGATCAACCGCTACACCGCCGAGCGCAAGATCCGCAGCGACGACGCCTACACGCCCGGCGACGTGGCG
>JAKANU010000400.1 GCA_021812315.1 Pseudomonadota bacterium | reverse complement strand
TTGGGCGGGAAAGAAAGCGCGAGCGTGGTGACGAGATGGTCGACATCAAACGCATGTTCTCGCCCGAGTTCCGCAACCGGCTCGACGCCATCATCAACTTCCGTGCGCTCGACGAAACCATCATCCTGCGCGTGGTCGACAAGTTCCTGCTGCAACTCGAGTCGCAACTCACCGAGAAGCGCGTCGAAGCCACCTTCACCGATGCCTTGCGCAAACATCTTGCCGCTGATGGGTTTGACCCGCTGATGGGCGCCCGCCCGATGCAGCGCCTGATCCAGGACACCATCCGCCGCGCCCTCGCCGACGAATTGCTGTTCGGCAGGCTGGTGGACGGAGGCCGGGTGACGGTGGATATCGACGAACACGGCAAGGTCACGCTCGACATCTCCGAACCCGATCCCAAGCCGCGCAAGCGCGAGGCGGAGGATGCGCAGGTCTGAGCCTTGATGCGGACCGGTGGAATGCAGCGGCCCCGCGCGCTGCATTCCACGTGGCGCTCAGCGCTTCAGCTCCAAGCCGTTGGCAAGCTGGCCGAGGGTTTCGAGCACCATGCGGCGCGGCTGAATGCGCACCCCATGGCGCTGTTCCAGCGTGGTGACCGCGCGCATGGCCAGCAGGGAATGACCGCCGAGGTCGAAAAAATTGTCGGTGACGGCGATCTGCTCCGTGCCCAACAGTTCGGCCCAGACCGCTGCAATGGCGTTTTCGGCCGGGCTGTTCGGAGCGGCTTGCGCGCGAGGACGATGGCGAGCCTGGGAACTCTCCGTCGAGGGCGGCGGTAATGCGCCGCGATTGATTTTGCCGTTGGGCAGGCGGGGCAGGGTGGGCAGCGCGACCACATGCTGCGGCAGCATGTGGTCGGGCAGGCGCTCGCGCAAGGCTTCGCGCAGGGCGGAAACCTGCAGCGCCTGGCCCGCGGCGGGTACCACATAGGCCACCAGCCGCACGTCTTGCGCGCTTGGGGCGTGCGTGGAGACCACCGCATCGGCCACCTGCGGCAGCGCCAGCAAGGCCGCCTCGATTTCCCCCAGCTCGATGCGAAAGCCGCGCAGCTTCACTTGATGATCCAGCCGGCCCAGGTGCTCCAACTGACCATCGTGGCGCCAGCGCCCGAGATCGCCGGTTTTGTAGAGGCGGGCCTCCTGGTTCTGACCGAACGGGTCGGCGATCAAGCGCTCGGCGGTGAGTTCCGGGCGACGCCAGTAACCCAGTGCCACCCCGGCCCCGCCGATGTGGATTTCACCCGGAACGCCGATCGGGCAGCAATGGCCGTGCGCATCGAGCACCCAAACCTGGGTGTTGGCAATGGGGCGGCCGATGCAAATGCCAGCGCATGGGTTCTCCACCTTCCAGGCTGTCGACCACACCGTGGTTTCGGTGGGGCCGTACAGATTCCAGACTTCGCCACAGCAGCCAAGCAAGCGTTCAGCCAGATCCAGTGGCAAGGCCTCGCCACCCACCAGGGCGCGAAAGCCCGGGGGCGCGTTCCAGCCCGCATCCAGCAGCAGTCGCCAAGTCGAGGGTGTGGCCTGCATCACGTTGCAGCCGCTGCGTTCCAGCAGCGCGCGCAGGGCGTAAGGGTCACGCGCCGTGTCGGCATCGGCAATCACCACCTGCGCGCCAACGGCCAAGGGCAGGAGCAGTTCCAGCACCGCGATGTCGAAGGACAAGGTGGTGACCGCCAGCAGCTTGTCGCTTGGACCCAGCCCCGGCGCCTGAGCCATGCTGGCGAGGAAATTGACCACCGCGCGATGCGGCACCAGTACCCCCTTCGGCCGCCCGGTGGAGCCGGAGGTGTAGATCATGTAGGCCGGATCCTCGGGGCGGGCGTCGTTCGACGCATCGGGTGGCAGCGGCAAGCCGTCCAGACCGGCCCAGAAACCCGGCGCATCCAGCTCCAGCAGGGGCATATCGCAGCCGGCGAACAAGGCTTGCAGCGGGCGGTGGCTCAGGATCAGGGCCAGTTCGGCATCCGCCGCCATGTCGCGCAGGCGTTGCGGCGGGTAGGCGGGATCGAGGGGCACATAGCAGGCGCCGGCGTGCAGCACCCCGAGCATCGCAGGCACCATGTGGGCGCCGCGCGGCAGGCTCAAGCCCACGCGCTGGCCACGGCCAATGCCGCGCTGGCGCAGCAGGCGCGCAAGGCCAAGAGCTTGGGTGTGCAGTTCGCCAAAGTGACTGGGTCGGGCGTCGGTGGCGAACGCGGCCTCGCGCCGTGGTGCCGCAGACAGGCCGCCTTGCACATGCCGATGCACCAGCAACTGGGGTGGCAGCGGCACTTGCGTGGCGTTCCAGGCGCCGCGCAGCAGATCGATTTGCCGTGGCGCGGCCAGTGAGAATGCCGAGAGGGCAAGGTCGGGCCTGTCCAGCGCCTGATCGAGGACATGCATATAGCAGTCGAGCAGGCGCTCGGCGGTGGCGCGAGTGTAGAGGTCGGTTGAATAGTCGAGATGGACGCGATGGGTGAATTCGGTGTCGACGTGGATGGAGAGGTCGAACTGCGCGGCGATGCGATCGAAATCGAAGTCCTCGTGGTCGAAGTCCACCGCGGCGAATCGGCCCAGCGGCGCATTGCGCAGATTGAACAGCACCCGCACCAACCCGGTGGGGTGGCCGACGCGATCGCTGGCCAAGTTGTCCACCAACTCGTCATAGGGCATGTCCTGGTGTGCGTAGGCATCCAGGGCGGTTGTACGCACCCGCTCGACAAGCTCCCGGAAACTGG
>JAKANU010000064.1 GCA_021812315.1 Pseudomonadota bacterium | reverse complement strand
ATCAGCCAGAGCGGCGCCTTTCTGGTCACGCGGCTGAGCAAGAACGCTTGGCTCGATCCGGCCTACATGGTCGCCGTGGGCAACCAGAACGACATCACCCACGGCGACCTGGTTGCAAACTTCGCGGAAAATCCGAACATCCGCGTGATCGGCGCCTACGTTGAGGGATTCAAGGATCTCGATGGGCTGGCTCTGGCGCGTGCCGTGCTCAAGGCGACTTTGGCCGGCAAGCAGGTGGTGATTTACAAGGCCGGACAATCCGCTGCCGGCGGACGGGCGGCGATGGGCCACACTGCCTCGATCGCCGGCGACTACGAAGTTTGCCTGTCAGTGCTCACCCAGGCAGGGGCGATGATCGCCGGCGACGTCAGCGAGTTCAGCGACCTGTTCTTTATCTCGGACTGCATGAGCAAGAAGGTCATCGGCGGCAATCGACTGGGCGCCGTGGCCGGCGCCGGCTACGACACAGTCGCCATCGCTGACAGCACCCAGGTAGGCGACTTCGCCATGCCTCTGGCCGCAATTGGCGCATCGACCAGGGAACGGCTGATGGAAATCCTCAAGGCCAAGAAACTCGACGCACTCATGGAAGTCAGGAACCCGTTTGACATCAACCCGGCGGCGGATGACGACACTCACCTGCTTTGCATTGAGGCCATGGCCGCCGAACCGGAGGTCGACGCCATCGTTGCCGGACTTGATCCGACCTCGCCCGTGGTCAGATCGCTCAAGAAAAGCGCGCGGGAGGGCTACGACATCGACAGCCCAGAGAGCATCGTTCAGACGCTGCCGGGGCTGGTCGCCGCCTGTCCAAAACCAATCGTTGGCGTGATCGATGGTGGTCCACTGTTTGACCCGATGGCCGATAAGCTGATGGGGCAGGGCGTTTGTATCTTCCGCTCCAGTGAGCGCGCAACGCGGGCGCTCGTCCGCTATACCGAGGCGAGGCTGCGCGCGGCGCGTCGGGCCTAGATCAATCAAGCAACGACCGCACTGCGTCCACCGATCCCAAGGTAGGTTTCGATAATGCGCGGATCGTGGGCGAGGTCTCTGGCCTTGCCACTGAGAGCCACTTTCCCCATTTCAAGCACGTACGCCCGATCAGCCACGGCCAAGGCCGCCCGCGCATTTTGTTCAACCAACAGGATGGAAACGCCCCGTTCGCGCAGCCCTGCCACAACCTGCAGAACTTCGCGCACGATATTGGGCGCCAAACCCAGCGACGGCTCGTCGAGCATCAACAATTTTGGTTTTGCCATCAATGCCCGACCTACGGCGAGCATCTGACGCTCGCCGCCTGACAACGTCGACACAATTTGCGTACGCCGCTCCTGTAACCGCGGGAAAATGGCATAGACTTCCTCGCGACAAACTTCTTGGTCGCGTTGGCCACGACGCCAGCGCGAAAATCCGCCAAGGAGCAAATTATCTTCCACTGACATATCGCCAAACAATTCCCGCTTTTCAGGGACCAGACCAGCCCCGTGCGCAACCAGAGCCTGCACGCTCGGGTGTCGAATCACTGCGCCGCCGAGCCAGATCTCGCCACTGCTGGCAAGCAATCCCATAGAAGCCGAAAGCAGCGTCGACTTGCCCGCGCCATTGGGGCCGATGACGGTCACTATTTCACCTTGCTGAACGACCAGATTGACACGGTGCACCGCCTCCACCGCACCGTAGCAGACGCTTAGCTCCCTGATTTCCAGGGCCGGAGCGGTCATGCTGCCATCTCCACAGTGTCTCCACCCAAATAGGCCGCCAGCACGACAGGATCGGTTTGCACCTGGGTCGGAGACCCATGCGCGATCACCTGGCCGAACTCCAGCACCGTGACGCGATCGGCAATATTCATCACAAATTCCATATCGTGCTCCACGACCAGGATGGCAAGCCCCTCATCACGCAACTGCGTCAGCAAAGCTGCGAGCGCCTGCTTCTCCTGATAAGGAAGACCCGCCGCGGGTTCATCCAGGAGCAAGACGCTCGGCTGACTCGCAAGTGCGCGCGCAATTTCAACAATTCTTTGCTGACCCAAGGCCAGCGAACCGGCCATATCCTGTACGTGAGATCCCAGACCGCAGCGCTCAATCTGCCGTCGCGCTTCGCTTATCAGAGCAGCTTCCTCAAATCGGTCCATCCGAAGCATCGCGGCAATCCAGCCGCGGTGCCCGCGCAGGTGCGCTCCCAGTCCCACGTTGTCAAGTACGCTGCGACTTGCAAGCAGTCGCACATGCTGGAAAGTTCGCCCTAACCCTGCCGCAGCAAATGCCCTCGATGACCGCCCGGTCATGCTGCGTCCGAGCAGGGTGACCACGCCCGCACTTGGATCATCGACCCCCGATATCACGTTGAAGAAAGTACTCTTGCCAGCCCCATTGGGGCCGATCAATGCATGGATCTCCCCCGCGCGAACATCCAGACTGACCTGATTGTTTGCCAGGAGGCCGCCGAAACGCTTGCTGATCCCATTCGCGCCAAGCACAACACTGCCTACTTCGGGCAAGGCGCGCGCCGCCAGCGCTGCCTCGGAGACCTGTCCTGTCACTTCTGGGGCGCGGTCGAGCCAGCGACCGACCATCGCCGCAAGCTTCGGCCACAGGCCGTCGGGGAAACGTTGCAGAACTATCAACATCAGTAGACCGAATACGATTACTTCGAAATTGCCGGTGGCTCCAAGTAAACTGGGCAGGATGTCCTGCAGATACTGCTTCATCAAGGTGATCAGGGCCGCACCCAGGACGGCACCCCACAGATACCCCGCACCCCCGACTACCGCCATAAACAGGTATTCGATGCCGATGCCAATGTTGAACGGCGTGGGATTGACAAAGCGCTGCAAGTGCGCGTACATCCAGCCCGAAACGCAAGCAAGCAACGCAGCCAGGACAAAAACCTTGATCCGGTAACGAGCGGTATCGACGCCCATGCTTTCAGCCATTACGCGCCCAGTTTTCAGTGACCGAATTGCTCTGCCCTCGCGTGAATCGAGGAGGTTATGCAGGGCCCAAAGTGTCAGAAGCAGGATCGACCAGATCATGATCCCAAGCTGGTGCATGGATCGCAGCGTGAACCCCCCGACCGAAAGTGGTGGCAGACCGGCAATACCTGTGTGACCACCTAGGAACTCCAGGTTACCAAACAGAAAATAGAGGCTCAGACCCCAAGCAATCGTGCCGAGTGGCAGGTAGTGCCCGGACAAACGTAAAGTGACCGAGCCAAGAAACCAGGCAACAGCCGTGCTCAGGACAAGCCCAGCCAGCAAACCAATCCATGGCAGTAGCTCAGATTCGGGGATCACACCAATCCACGCGGCTGCCTCCGGTGCGGTGCAAAACCAGGCTGTGGCATACGACCCCAGTCCAACAAAGGCGGCCTGGCCAAACGAGGTCATGCCGCCAACGCCGGTAAGCAGCACCAGGCCAAGCGTCACCAGGGCATAGAGGCCGATGTAGTTCAACATCGTGACCGTGAATTCCGGCAAGAATCCCCACGCAGCGATCAGGAGCCCGATTGCGCCCAAGGTCAACTGGCGTCGCGTCATTCTTCGTCCTCGACGTGACGACTGTTGAGCGAGCGCCACAACAATACCGGAATAATGAGCGTGAAGACAATCACTTCCTTGAAGGCGCTGGCCCAAAAGGAAGAGAAAGACTCGAGCAAGCCGACCAACACCGCCCCTGCCAGTGCCAACGGATAACTCGTCAACCCGCCGATAATGGCGGCGACGAAGCCCTTGAGTCCGATCAGAAAACCAGTGTCGTAGTAGATCGTGGTCAGTGGCGCGATCAGCAAACCTGACACAGCGCCAACAATCGACGCCAGCGCGAAGCTGAGATCGCCCGACAACTCGGTCGGTATACCCATCAGCCTGGCCCCGACCCGATTCATGGCAGTCGCGCGCAGCGCCTTGCCGACAATCGTGCGTTCAAAAAACACAAACATCAAAATCACCAGCAGGCTCGCAATGCCTACGACGACCAATGACTGCCCGCTCACGGGGATACCCCCTAGATCAAGCCGGAGATCAGAAAAGGCCGTGGTACGAGAGCCTTCGGCGCCAAAAAATAGCAACCCCAGACCAACCAGTACCCCATGGAGAGCAACCGACACGATGAGCAGCGTCAGGACCGTCGCGTCCGCCAGGGGTCGAAATGCAAGTCGGTATACCAGGGGCCCCAGCGGGGTAATCAGCAACAAGGTCGCACTCGCCCGCCCCAGTATTGAGGTTGGCACTGCGCCCAAGACGACCACGGCCGCAAGGCATGGCAAGCCAATCGCCCATAGGGCGGTGGATGTCCAATCCACCGCGATGCCCCGCTGGTGCCTAAGCGCTTCGACGACCAAAGTCAGAAGTGCAAGGGCGAGCAACAGCCACAGGGTGCCAGGCACCCGCCCCGACTGCAAGGTCGCCATTGTCAACGCACCGTATGCGACAAACTCGCCTTGCGGAATAAAGATCACCCGCGTAACCGAAAACACAAGAACCAGGGCCAGCGCCATCAGGGCGTAAATCGCCCCGTTGACGATGCCGTCCTGGCCCAGCAGCAAGGCGATTTGACCGTCCATCAGGGCTGATATTTCCAGGCTCCGTTCTCAATTTTGACCATCACGCGGGCGCGCTGGTCCAATCCCAAGTGGTCTGTAGTAGACATGTTGAAGACGCCATGTGCGCCAGCCACTTCCTTCACATTTTCCAGCGCGTCACGCAGTGCAACGCGGAACTCCTGCGTTCCGGGCTTGGCCTTTTTCAACGCGGCGGGAACCGCGGCCGCCATCAACTTGCCGGCGTCCCACGCATGCCCCCCAAAGGTCGACACTGAGCCCGCGCCGTAGGCCTTTTCGTACTTGGCGACATACTCTTGCGCGGATTTCTTGACCGGGTGATTGGCTGGCAATTGCGCTGCCACCAACACGGGGCCGGAGGGCAGGAAAGTCCCTTCCACATCCTTGCCACCCACTCGCAAGAAGTCGTTGTTGGCGACCCCGTGCGTCTGGTAATACTTGCCGCCATATCCACGCTCCTTGAGTGCGCGCTGTGGCAGGACTGCTGGCGTGCCCGATGCAGCAACCAGCACCGCATCGGGCTTGGCCGCCACGATCTTCAGTGCCTGGCCCGTAACCGAAGTATCCGTACGGTTGTAACGCTCATTGGCGACGATCTGGAGGTTCTTCAGCGCCGCTATCTTGCTGAACTCCTGATACCAGCCCTCGCCATAAGCATCAGAAAAACCGATGAAACCGACGGTCTTTACTCCGCTATCGGCCATGTGCGTGGCGATCGCCAAAGACATCATGATGTCGTTCTGCGGCGTCTTGAACACCCAACGCTTCTTGGCATCCTGTGGCTCGACGATGCGCGCCGACGCCGCCATCGATATCATGGGCGTTTGCGCCTCCGCAACGACGTCAATCATCGCCAGTGAGTTCGGTGTGATGGTCGACCCTAGGATCACATCAACCTTGTGCTCATTGATAAGCTTGCGTGTGTTGGTGACGGCCGCAGTGGTGTCAGAAGCGTCATCCAGCACGATGTAATTGATCTTCTGACCGCCAATGCTCGTCGGCATCAGGGAAATCGTATTTTTTTCGGGGATGCCCAACGAAGCGGCGGGACCGGTGGCGGATACGGTCACGCCAACATTGATTTCGGCATGTGCCGCGGTCACGAACATCAGCGCTGCAAGCATCGGCAAGGTCTTCTTGAAGGTCATTGTCTGTCTCCGGTAAATTTTGGTTGGAAAGCGAACGGTGTGCGGCGGATTGTGGGCGGCGCGACCGGATCAAGCCGCACGGCATCCGGTTCAACCGAAAACTGCTTAGCAACAACAGTGTGACAAGGCGCATTTCACCCTAAATATGCTACGCGATGCAACATCTTAATCTTGACTGGCCCAAGCCAGCCCCGGGTTTACCAGCAATCGCATGAAAAAAAGAGAATCATTTCAAAGCTCACGCTTCCCCTAGTCGTGGTTTCGTGGAGGGTCCGGATCATCATCCCAACCACCCTCGGGTCGCGGCACCTTTTGCATCCATGCCCTAACCAACTGCACGTGTTCGGCTTCTTCGCGGCGCAGTTCCAGCGCGGCCCTGCGAACCGAGTCCGTCGTGGCCCGCATGGCGAGCCGGTCAAAAAATCGTTCGGCACGCTGTTCGTTGGCCAGAGCCAACTGCAGCACGTGCCACGGTCGCATCAAATAGTGAACCTCATCCACAGGCGTGGCTTCGGGCGTCTCAAAGCCTTCAAGCAACGATGCTCTGGCTGTCGTCTGTGGCGCCTGCGTCCAGCCCATTTCCGCCATGATTTGCGCCGCATGCTTGCCCTCGATGAGCGCCATTTTTCGAAACCACTGCTCGACTTCCGGGTTGTTGTGCGTCTGCATCATGTCTGCAAACTCTTCATAGCGTTGCGCCGCATCAAGCTCCATTTGCAACGCTTGGGCCATGAATTCCTCCAGCGTGTCCGGCACTTGATCTGAATTTTGTGCTACGGGTCGGTTCACAGTACAAACTCCCTTTCGAGTTCGACCACAGTACGGCACGCCGACCGCACCGGGGCCTGGTAGGCCGGTCGATTGCCGGCGTAAAGCGGCCCGATGTTGAAACCATCGTCGGTCATCAACCGGCGTGCAGCTCGCGCTGCATCGTCGGTCACCTGTACTTCGGCAGCATGAACGACTTTGCGCCATTCACGCTGTTCTGGCCGAAAGGTAACGCAAGGACTGAGAATTTCGACAAAAGAAAAGCCCGGGTGCTGCATGGCCTTGGCGATGATGTCTGCCGTACCATGAAGATCGCCCGCGAAGGCTCGCGCGACAAAGTTGGCGCCCGAGGCCAAGGCCACAACCAGCGGGTTGAACACTCGCACCCCAGTGCCGCCGGGAGACAGCTTTGAATCCCAGTCGGGTTCCGTGGTCGGCGAAGGTTGTCCTTTGGTCATGCCATAGACATGGTTATCCATCACCAAATACGTCATGTCCACATTGCGGCGGCATGCGTGCAGGAAGTGGTTGCCACCGATGGAGTAGCCATCGCCGTCACCACCGGCCACCAGCACCTGCAGATCAGGTCGGGCAACCTTCAGACCGGTCGCTACCGCAAGCGAGCGGCCATGCACTCCGTGAAAGCCGAAACAGGTTGTGTACGCGGGAATGCGTGACGAGCAGCCAATTCCCGAGACCACCGCACAATCTTTCGGCGCGATCCCCATCACAGCGAGCGCCTTGGTAATTGAACTCAGAACTGTGAAATCACCACAACCGGGACACCAGATCGGCTTGTAGGATGACTTGAAATCTGCGGCAACCAGAACCTTTCCAGTCAGTGGCTGGGGCGAGGAGGACTGCTCATTCGCGGGTTGATTCATGTTGCATTTCTCCACTCAAGCAAGGCACCCAGTAACTCGGCCGGTCGAAGCGGTAGCGGTCCGGGTCGATGAAAACTGGCTGGCGGTTGCGCAAAGTCGTACCATGCCCTCAAATACCTATAGAGCTGGGCTCCGTGATTCTGCTCAACAATGATGACCCGACGGACACCTTCCAATGCCCTGTTCATTTGCTGTGGCAAAGCAGGCGCAAGCAAGCGCAAGACGATCAACCGCAAATCAATCCCCATCGCTCTGGCGCGGGCGACAGCCTCTCGCACAGGCCCCGAAGCCGAGCCAAAAGTGATCACCGCCGCGTCCACCTCTCCTTCGATATCCGCCCAATATGCGCCGTAATCATGCTGTACCAGCTTGCGCTCGCGCTTGTCGAGCTGCAGCACATGATCCCTGGACTGGCTGCTCGGCGTGCCGGTTTCCGAATGCTCGAGTCCGTCGGCCGTGTAGCTAACTCCCTGGGTGCCCGGGATAGCCATCGGCGATATCCCCGAAGGGTTGTCGAGATAGCGCTTGTAATTGGGTGAATTTGCGGGTGCCAAGAGTCGGGTCGCAGTCCACCCGTGATCGGTGGGTTCATCAATGATCGCCCGGGACTGGCCCATGTACTGGTCCGATAGCACGATTGCCGGGGCCTGCAGCGTCTCTGCCAGATGCACGGCCCACTGCGTGGCACTCAGACAATCAGCAATCGAGGTCGGCGCCACGACCAAACGGGGCGCATCACCGTGCAGGCCGCTCACGGCAAAAGATAGGTCGCTTTGTTCACTCTTGGCCGGAATGCCTGTTGACGGTCCGCCGCGCATCACATCCACCACCACAATAGGAACCTCCGAGGCCACCGCCAATCCGATAGCCTCGGTCATGAGCGCCAACCCCGGCCCGGCCGTTGCGGTCAAAGACGGAACGCCGCCGAAAGACGCGCCAACGATCATGTTGATGGAGGCCAACTCGTCCTCAGCCTGGAGCAGGGTTCCACCGACTTCCGGCAATTTGGAGGCCAGCCACTCAAGTACCTCGGTGGCTGGAGTGATCGGATAGGCGGCGACAAATCGCACACCGCCGCGAATGGCGCCGAAACCAGTCGCCTCGTTACCGCTGATCAACCACCGAGGCTTGTCTGCGCTGGCGCCCATCGCAGGTCGTGGCGGAGCGCCACCACTTTGCTCAAGCCTGACGCTAAGTTCATGCGCTGCGTTTGCGCCTGCCGCCACAGCACTCAAATTGGCCTCCAGCGTCGTCTCCTTCTTCCATGACTCACGCACGGCTTCCCGCATCGACGCTAACGGCAACCCGGCCAACGTACCGGAAAGGCCCAGGGCCAACATGTTGACCCAGCAGCCTGGTATAGCCTTGGCCATCTTCTTCAGGTTCAAAGGAATATAACGAGCGCCAGTGGCGCTGAACACTTCAGGCACTTCGCCCTCATCCGGATCGCCAATCAAGACGCTGCGAGGTCCCAGCACAATTTCGTCAGCGAAACGATGGATGTTCTGCCAATCGATCGCCAGAAGCAAATCAAATTCGTCCCCGAGTGAACCAATGGGTCGTGGCCCCAGGCGCAACAGCGCCGCAGCCTCACCACCGCGGATTTGCGGGCCACTGGTGCGCACCATCACACCGTATGCACCGGCCTTCGCTGCTGCGGACAGCAACACCGTGCCGGCGGTCATGACCCCGCTACCTCCACTGCCCGCCAAGGCGATGGAAACACTGGCTGGGGCCGCCGTTTGTATTAGCAAGTTGTTCTCCTTCGTTCCAAGATCCGGCCGCCCAAAGCAAGACCGCAAACCAGCGAGCCAAGGGTATTGAGTTTGACCGAATTCAGCATTACTCAACGGCCCCTGGGAAAAAAAGAAATGAGCTTTGATGGTAATCAGGTACTAATATACGATAATCGGCGTGGCAGGCATTTCAACCAAGCCTCAATGCTGGCAATGCGGCCGTTCCTTCGTAACCTGAGCAGGAGACAAATGATGGGCATTGATGCTTACCGTTGGCAAATGACGCAACCCGGTGCCACCTTTGAGCGCGTCTCGTTTCGTGCAGATCCTGCCGTCGGCGAGGTGGTGGTGGCAATCGCTGGCTGCGGTGTCTGTCACACCGATCTGGGTTACTACTACGACGGCGTGCGCACCAACTCCGCCCTGCCCTTGGCCTTGGGGCACGAAATCAGTGGCCGCGTGGTAGCGACCGGCTCTGGCGCCGAAGACTGGCTTGGCAAGGCGGTCATCGTGCCGGCCGTGTTGCCGTGTGGAGAGTGCGACTTGTGCAAACGCGGATTGCAACCGATCTGTCGCGCACAGAAAATGCCCGGCAATGACATTCAGGGTGGGTTTGCCTCCCACATTGTGGTGCCCGCACGCGGCCTGTGCGAAGTTGAGGAGAGGCGCCTTGCCGGCATCGGTTTGAATCTTGCGCAAGTCTCCATCGTCGCCGACGCACTGACCACCCCTTACCAAGCAGTGCGCCGCGCTGGCGTCGCACCCGGCGACTTGGCAATCGTGATAGGCGTCGGCGGAGTCGGCGGATACTGCGTTCAGGTAGCACGAGCGTTCGGCGCCCGCGTGGTAGCGATTGATGTCGACGACGAAAAGCTTGCGGCCATCGCCGCGCACGGAGCGTCGCTCACACTCAACGCCCGCAACCACGACGGCAAGGCCATCAAGGCGGCAGTCTCGAACTTTGCCAAGCAAAGCGGCTTGCGCAACACCGAGTGGCAGATCTTTGAGTGTTCCGGCAGCGCCGCCGGACAGCTTTCAGCCTTTGGTCTGCTGGTCCATGGCGCCACGCTATCGGTCGTAGGCTTCACCATGGACCGGGTTGAGGTCCGCCTGTCGAACCTGATGGCATTTGACGCGCGTGCCATGGGCAACTGGGGTTGCCCACCCGAGTATTACCCCGCCGCGCTCGGTCTTGTGCTCGATGGAAAGGTGCAGTTGGCCCCCTTTGTCGAAGAACGTCCCTTGGACGACATCAACCAGGTCTTTCCTGCCGTGCACCACCGCCAGATCAAGCGTCGAGTCGTGCTGACCCCGACGTGATTGCCGCCACCCTCGCACGCAAGAATCAGGTCATTGCAACAAGTCTGTTTAACTACGCCACTATAGGAGATCGTTCCATGACAGCCTCCCCCGCCGCCCGTGACTTCAAGAACCACGATCTGGTCGACGAGATTTCCAAGCCTGGCGTCAAATTTGAAAAGCGCCCGGCACGCATGCCCGATGGCAGCGTCGTAGCCGGACTCTTCAACGCCTGGATCACACTCGACAACCCGAGCCAGTACAACTCCTACACCACCGACATGGTCAAGGGGGTGATCCTTGCCATGCGTGCCGCTGCCAACGCGCGCGATGTGGTCTGCGTCGTCTTCACCGGCGCCGGCGACAAGGCCTTTTGCACCGGCGGCAACACCAAGGAATACGCCGAGTACTACGCCGGTCATCCACAGGAGTACCGGCAGTACATGCGCCTGTTCAACGACATGGTCAGCGCCATTCTGTTGTGCGACAAGCCGGTGATCTGCCGCGTCAACGGCATGCGCATCGGCGGCGGCCAGGAAATCGGCATGGCTTGCGACTTCTCGGTGGCGCAGGACCTGGCGCGCTTCGGCCAGGCCGGCCCCAAACATGGCTCCGCGCCGATTGGTGGCGCCACCGATTTTCTGCCCGTGATCGCCGGCGCCGAGCGCGCCATGGCAGCCTGCGTGCTGTGCGAACCGTTCTCGGCGCACAAGGCGAGCTGGATGGGCATCCTGACCGACCTTGTGCCGGCACTCAAGGTCGACGGCAAGTTCGTCGCGAATCCGCTCGTGGAGACGCAAAAAATGGTGGACGAGCATGGCCGCTTCTGCTTTGGCGAGCCAAAAACCGGGGAGGCGCTGAAGGAAGCCAAGGCCCTGATGGCGCGCGGCACGGTCGACCTGTCGCTGCTCGATGCCAAAGTCGAGGAACTGTGCGCCAAGATCCTGCTGACCTTCCCGGATTGCACCACCAAGACGCTGGAGGAGCTGCGCAAGCCCAAGCTTGAGGCCTGGGACAAGAACAAGGAAAACTCGCGCGCCTGGCTGGCCCTGAACATGATGACCGAAGCACGCGCCGGCTTCACCGCTTTCAACGAAGGCACCAAGGACGACCGCGAAGCCGATTTCGTGCTGCTGCGCCAGAAGCTGGCCGCCGGCGAGAGCTGGGTCGGCCCGCTGCACGACTCGATTCAGCCCAAGGCGAAGAAGGTCGGGGGATCATGATCGCCGCGCCGGGCCGCCCCAAGCAAGCTCGCGCCCCCTCGGGGGCAGCGAAATACGCGCGGCGAAGAGCGTGGGGGCAACATGATTGAAATCTCCCCCCTCAAAGTCTGGCTCGAGCGTGATGGTGCGCTGTTGCGCCTGCGGCTGGACCGCCCGAAAGCCAACATCGTCGATGCGGTGATGATCGCGGCCCTACAGACAGCCTTTGACGCACATCGCGCATCAAAGGGTTTGCGCGGTGTCATGCTCGATGCCAGCGGAGCGCATTTCAGCTTTGGCGCCAGCGTCGAGGAGCATCTGGCGGAGCGCTGTGCCGGCATGCTGGCGGCGCTGCACGCGCTGATCATCACC